>NZ_JBBMXH010000106.1:0-15289 GCF_037996725.1 Xenorhabdus entomophaga | reverse complement strand
ATAGGTGGTGCTTTTGACGGTAATAGGTGGTGCTTTTGACGGTAATAGGTGGTGCTTTTGACGGTAATATTCACAATATAGGTGGTTGACAAATAAAAAGCACCACCTATATTTATTGTGGTATATGAAAAAAACCTTCCACCAATAACCAATGGTACAAGACATGACTGAACTTATAGCCTATAAATCAAACGCTCTCATTGAAGCTAGTTATAAGTTGACCCTCCAAGAACAAAGGGTTTTATTAATGTGTATTGGTAAATTGAATCCTCAAGCAGTCATTCTTGAAAAAACCTTTCAATTAACCGCTAATGAATTCTACTTAGCATTTCCTGATATGGGCAGAGAGAATGCAGAAAGGCGACTACAAGAAGCTGCTGATAGATTGGCTGAACGCTGGATTTATATTCATTGGGAAGAAAAGGAAGAAAAAATAAGATGGATTCAAGGTCAAGCTAAATATTTTAATGGACAAGGAAAAATAGAATTAGTTTTTTCTGATCTAATCATGCCTTATCTGACACAGTTAAAAGGCCAGTTTACTACCATTGCAGTAAAAAATATTTCAGCACTAAAGAGAACATATAGCATTAGAATTTATGAATTATTGATGCAATTCAAAAAAACTGGAGACAGAATTATCAGTCTTAGAGACTTTAGATCTATGTTAGGAATAGAAGATAAATATTTACAATTTAGAGATTTAAATAAACTTCTTTTAAAACCATCCATCAAAGAATTGAATCAAAAAAGTAACCTAATTGTATCCGTTGATACTGTTAAAGATGGCCGTAATGTTGTAGCTTTACACTTCACATTTAAAGAAGACAAGCAAATAAAAATGGCAATTTAACAAAAATAATTAATGGAAAATATAAAAACAAATAAATATATTGTTTTTATATTTCTTTTTTTAAAATTATCTCTATGTTATGTTAGTAATTTAAATTATCAGATTTAATCATAAATAACTAGGATGGTCATTTCATGTCATACATGATTTATTTAACTTTAAATGGTAAAAATCAAGGCCTCATATCTGCGGGGTGTTCAACGCCAGATTCGATAGGAAATCGGTATCAAAACGGACACGAAGATCAAATACAGGTGCTCAGCCTGAATCATTCAATTACACGACAACAGAATGTCAGTCATCAACCCATACAATTTATTAAACCCGTAGATAAATCGTCACCATTATTAGCGATGGCTATAGATTCAAATGAATCTCTAAATGGTGCTTTTGTTTTTTACAGAACAGGCCAAGCTGGACAATTGGAATTATTCTATGAAGTAAAAATCACGGAAGCCACTATCACAGATGTTTCTTGTATATACCCGCATTCTATAAATGATTTTGATGTCATGCCATATGAAAGAGTTACACTCAACTATAAATCCATCTCATGGAATCATATAACAGCTGGCACTTCTGCTTACAGCATATGGGAAGATAGAAATTATTAATAAACAGTTGTGTCGAGTAGATAGCATGCTACTCGACACAACTATGCATATGCTCTTTATTCTTAGTGACAAAGTGAAATGTCCCTAACATACTTATTTGGTGCCATCCATGAAGATTTATCACATGTTAAATACCCATCATTTTTTAATTTATCATCAACATAGAAAGACACAAATAAAGTAAAAATAAACCCTGTTATTGATATATAAGAAATATAGCTACCTATTTTTCTATTAAGATTTTCTGTCCTATTTAATGCGATCATTAATAATGCATAAGCAAGATTAATAAGCAAAGGACTAAACCAAATAAAACCCGCGCTTTTCCATGAGAATGTAATAACGCTATCACGTATAAAAAAACCAACATAATCACTCAATGAAAAAAAAATAAATAATAACGCCATAAAAACAAGCAAAAAAACACCTAGATATATTTTTATTTTATTTGTATTATCCACGACTATATCTACCCCACATATTAAAAAATTGATCTGCCGTAGGTGTTCCTACAGGAATATTATTTCTTTTACCATTTTTTAAATTTTTAATTATGCTTTCGCTAATTTTAAAGTGATCATCTAACCAATATAAAGCAAACGAAACTCCAATCCCAAGAGCAAAAACTCCAAGAGATACAGCCAGAAGACTCCATCCTATGGTTAAAAGTGGGGCGACTATGAACGTATTAGCCGCTGAAGCAACACCTATTGACACAGCTAATTTTGCACCATCCATAGTTAAATTAACGAACAAATCAACCAGTCCATATTCATCTTTTAATACTAACTCCACTAGTCTATATGCGGCTGAAAATACTATACCGAATCTAGCACCTTGCGAAATTCCAGCTTCAATACCTAGCGTACCGACCCCAAAAGACACTATACGTTGATTATTAGCAAGGTATCTTGTGGCGTTTAAATAGTCTCGTACACCAGGGTAACCTGATAGCCTTATATATCTTTTTCCATCCTTACCAAAATACTCTGTTGCATCCACACCGAAACTTCTTAAGTCATTTGCTATTCTTGCCATTCCAATAGAATCATGGATATTACCAGCAAATGATGAAACTGGATCAGTATATGAATAGATAGTTTTAATATTATTCTTCCATGAATTATAAAAATTATGATCTAGTGTTTTCATATAAGCTATAGCTTCATCTTTTGTCAAGAAAGCAATAACCTCTTGGTTTAGTTTAAACTGATGTTCCAATTCCAATAGCATACGGTTATATTTTTGATCTTCTATTTGTTTTTTAAAATTAAGATGATCTTCATATTTATAATCATCTTCAACAAATGTTCTTAAGCGTGGTTCATATTTCATTTTACAACTCCCATTTATATTATATATTTCATTTGAATTTTGTCTCATATTTTATCGGACTCCGCTATTTTTTCTTTAGGTTTCCTGAATTATTGGGAACTGGCTCAAGTTTCCCTGTCGGGGTATGGCATTGCGTTTTAAGCTGCTCAACCAGCTGATAAGTGCTGTATATGGCGGAGTAATTTCTGTCCACACCTGCACTGAAGAAAAATTTGGCACTCAACCCAACGACAAGAGTCGTAACCAGCGCTGTAGACAGCATCGTTCCTCCGACAATTTTCCAAAGGTTCTTTTTCAACTGGTCATAACGCGATGTAAGATCACGTTCCGCGCTCGCAATTTTATCCACAAAGCCACGACCACGCTGAGTCATCGTGTCAACCTGTGTGGCTATCGCCTCCATCTGGGCATCCGTTCTCTGCCGGACAGCGCCCGCAATATCCGTTTGTTGGATAGTGGCCAAAATGTTCTGTTTGATTTCAACCGGCACGGTTTTGGCCAGTTCCCTGAATTGGGCGGCGCTGGTATCCAGTGAATTGACGGCACTCCGTTTAATATCATTCAGTTCTGACAGCACTTGGTTCATATGCGCCTTTTGCGCCTCGATATGATCCAGTTCAGCCAGCTTCTGTTTTAATTCACCTATCGCCAGACTGATGGCGCTTTCAAATCTCATGATGATATCAGCGACAGTGCCTTGATTCTCGCCTGCCGCAGTCAGCAAGCCAGTGATAACCTCTTGCTGTTCTTCCAGCACTGAGAGATAACCTGCAATTTTTTCAAATTCTGTGAGTTCTTTTTTCATGTTTGCCTCTGCTGTTACCGACTAAAACCCCGCCCAGGGGAGTGACGTTGGCGCTGTTGTGGTTTCTTTTCCTGCTCAGCACGTTGTCGCACCTGCTGCTCGAGTTCTAGCTGTTGCTTGTTCAACAA
The DNA here is from genome assembly GCF_037996725.1 of Xenorhabdus entomophaga. NCBI lineage: Bacteria > Pseudomonadati > Pseudomonadota > Gammaproteobacteria > Enterobacterales > Morganellaceae > Xenorhabdus > Xenorhabdus entomophaga. The sequence goes on along the minus strand of NZ_JBBMXH010000106.1, from coordinate 11,554 downwards.
CCTTGCCCGCTCTTCCAGCTGTTTTTGCTCTTCAAGGCGCTTTTGTTCTTCCTGCGCCTGTCGCAATTTATCCTGCTGATAATTTTCTTTAAATTGCCTCATTCCATTGAAAATCTCGTACTTACACTGAAAATGAAGCATATCTCGGGTAATTTCAGGCGAATACTCTATTTTGTCTTGTTTTTCCATCAGCTGGACAATCTGCTGGCTGTTTATCTGATCACGGCGGATATGCCGATATTCCATGATGGCATTACGCTCTTTCGGCCTTCGCCATTCACTGGGTAGCATTTTTTTCTCCGGCACAAGGTCTAAACCCTGCTTGGCATAGCTGCGCATATCGATACGCTCAGGACGATGAGCCAGCGCCAGATGGTGATTACAGTTTTTTTCCCAGCGCTCACGCAGGGCAACCAGCTGCTCTTTCCTTGTTTTTGGATTTAAACCGGTGTTAGCTTTCTGGCTGCCGCCTTTTTCCGGTGCTTTACGGTTGAACCGTTTAAAATACTGCTCCGGATCGCGGGTAATCCCGTCGTCAATCCGCTCGGAAAACATCAGGTGACAGTGGGGCTGTTCACCCCCATCGGCAGCGGTCGGCACATGAATGGCCCATTGATAGGCGTGCCGTTCGCCCAGCTCCTGCTTAACCCAGTCGCGGATAAGCCCTTCCCGTTGTTCGGGGTTTAACTCACGGGGTAAGGCGATTTCCATTTCCCGATAGGCTGTCCCGTTCTGGCGTTCGAAAGCATCCGCAGCCAGCCAGAACTGTTGCGGGTTGTCTTTCGCCCATGCCGGCATATTGCCGTTATCCGTAGACTCCAGCCGCTCGCCTTTTTCAAGCCGGTTTTCGTATTTCCCCTCACGGGCAATATAGGCGGCATGTTGCGCACCTTTTCCCTTGCGGCCAACTTTTACGCTCAGGCGGGCTATCGCCATATCTGAATACCTCTTGGTGTTAAACTCGAAGCTGTGCTTCGACGCGCTGTTTCTCATGAAAATGAGAAACATCTAAGCGCGCCTTACCAATAATCTTAAACTATGGTGAGCCTGTTTGCAGCCGAAATATTTTGTCGTCAGGCGAACACATGTTTAAGATTATTGGTAAGGAAAAAGCGCTAACATACTGACATTGAACTATGAGGCAATAATGAACACGAACGACGAATGGCTAAGGTTACGTATCGGCTACATCATGGGACTAAAATCGCCCACGGAGCAGCAAAAGCTGCTGGTGAGGCTGGCAGGTATCGAAAACCGGACACGGGAAGAAGAACGCCGGTTAACCGTGCTGAAACGGGCAGAAAAAGCCGCAGAACGGGCGATGAAAGCCAAAGGAGCCGCAGCAAAGGTTATCAATGCAGAACGGCTGGCAACACGTAAGGCACGCAATCACGAGATGTTTAAAGTCGCGGGACTGGTCAGCCTTGCCGGACTGGTTGATAAAAAAACCGGACAGCTGACCATTGATGCAGGCGCTTTTGTCGGGGCACTGGTCAAATTAGCCGGTGCGCCACCGGAAAAATTACAGGCGTTAAAAAGCCTCGGTGACCGGCTGATTGCAGAAAATGAAAAATAACCTTGCGGCTCCGCCACGATGTTTCGGGGGGAAACACGGTTAACTTTATGCTGAATGTGCTACCCTCATCGGGGTAAGCCCTTGGCTGGTGTTTATTTTTCTGAGCGTCACCAAGATTCTCTCCGGTTTCGGTGACGCAACAGAGACAGATTCATACCCTGATTGTTCTGATATCACCGTTAGGCAATTCAATTCGCAGGCTGAGTTTCCCGCCTATCACTTCAATATAGCGTTTCAGGGTAGACAGTTTCACATCCTGGCCCAGCCGTTCTATCTGAACGATGGACGATAAGGGAATATCCAGCGCCTCCGCTATCGCTCTTGGCGAGAAGTTAAATTCCTCTCTCAATAACTGCAATCCGCTTTTTAAAAGACGTTCTGCCGCCAGATAGTGAGTCTGGTTTGGGCTTTCTGGGGTGCATCCTGCCAGTAAATTGTCGAAGATCTTCACCGGTTCGCCTCCAGCCCACAGAGAGGAGTTACGGGGTTTACGTGCTTTCAGGTTACCGGCGTGATCAAAATAGCGGCTAGGCCAGATTTGGGACGGGTGCAGATTGAGGCGTTGGGCAATAATCCATTCCCCTTTTGGCCAGCCACGGTTTAGGGCATTACTTAAGGTTGAATGTCTTAACCCTGATTCGCGGGAAAGTTCCGCAATACTGGTGCCGATTTTACGTAACGCAGCGACGACTTCGGAGGGGTGCCAGTCTTCTGTGGTATTCATACCTGCTTCACCTCGTTGTTGTTATTGGTGGCGGTTCAAGCAGGGTTTCCAATACCGGAGTTCTCAACCGGCGAGGCCGAAGCCTCCCCTGCCTGAACCGCCATTGAACGGGCGAGCGCAGGCACACTGGTAGAAACATCCTACCAGTGGAGAACTTACGGGGTTGGAAATCCCCGGCTATTGGATTTTGCCAATAGCGTTATCAGGTTAACGGGTTAGATAAAACTTTTCAATAATATAATCAATTAGATGTGACGCCGTTATTCGCATAAAAGCGTGATGAGAAGGCGAAAGGCAAATCCGTGACAGAGACTGGTGTATTCAGATTTTTTAAGATGCCTTCACTAGGTAGGATTTTGCCGAGAAGCAGGCCGGACAAGGTTTGCAACCATTTTTTTAACGGCGTCACTTGGATTTTACCAAGTGACGCCGCCACCCTGTTTGGATGAATAAAATCCGTTTTAATTGGGGCCACCGATCAGTTTGCAGTATGCTTATTGTATTAACAGTTAATACAGGTGGGTGATATGAGAAAAATTACGTCCGTCAGTATGGGGAAGCAGCTTGACGGTTTTGTACAACGGATGATTGAAAGTGGCCGTTATGGTTCAGCCAGCGAAGTGATGCGTTCGGCATTGCGTTTGCTGGAAAAACAGGAGAATCAGGACGAAGCCATCCGTAATGCAGTGATCGAGGGGCTGGAGAGTGGGGAAAGTGCGTTGACGCTAAGGGACATTGCTGAGCAGAGGAAACGGCGGCATCGTGTATAAGCTATCGGAACGGGCAGCAGAGGACTTTGCGGGAATTTACGACTATACACTGATGAAATTCGGCGTAGCCCAAGCTGATCACTACACAGCCGCTCTGGAAGCGTTTTTAGAGACACTCGCAAATATGCCCGACATTGGACGGGATTATCCAGCGGTATCCGGTGTCATGCGGATAGAGTTTCAGCGACACACCGTTTTCTACACTGTCAGGAATGCCGATATTCTGATCGCCCGTATCCTGCACCAACAAATGGATCACGCTCAGCATTTACGGTAATCGCGTTCTCCCCATAGGTGTTTATATACAGCTAAAAACGCCTCAGAGCGATTTTAAGAGCTTTTCCGGCTCAGGTTAAATCTGTAGGTGGGTAAAAAAAAAACGGCTCAGAATAGTTTTTGTGGGGGTTTTATGCCCGTTAGGGCATGGGAGGTTGCTCTTCGGATCAGATTAGGATCTTCAAGGATCAATCAACCGATGCAAAAGGGGGGACTGAATGGGAGAGCCTACCCCCTTCCATCCTGCTAGGCCGTGAGCGAAGCGAACTAATTGGCACGAAAGAGAAATGTGCTCAATCGTGTAGAGTCGTAGACTGCGGTTTTACCCGTATAGCGCCCTTACGGGCGGTTAGGCGGAGCCGCATTGCGGTGACATATTTATTTTGTGATCGATCTGACTAATTTTTCTGACTTATCCACAGGGCACGCCTTTTTTAACTTGTTTTTCTTGTTTTTATTCTTGTTTTCGGTCTGTTTTTTACTTTTAAAATCAATTAATTAAATAGTGATAGGTGGTGCTTTTGACGGTAATAGGTGGTGCTTTTGACGGTAATATTCACAATATAGGTGGTTGACAAATAAAAAGCACCACCTATATTTATTGTGGTATATGAAAAAAACCTTCCACCAATAACCAATGGTACAAGACATGACTGAACTTATAGCCTATAAATCAAACGCTCTCATTGAAGCTAGTTATAAGTTGACCCTCCAAGAACAAAGGGTTTTATTAATGTGTATTGGTAAATTGAATCCTCAAGCAGTCATTCTTGAAAAAACCTTTCAATTAACCGCTAATGAATTCTACTTAGCATTTCCTGATATGGGCAGAGAGAATGCAGAAAGGCGACTACAAGAAGCTGCTGATAGATTGGCTGAACGCTGGATTTATATTCATTGGGAAGAAAAGGAAGAAAAAATAAGATGGATTCAAGGTCAAGCTAAATATTTTAATGGACAAGGAAAAATAGAATTAGTTTTTTCTGATCTAATCATGCCTTATCTGACACAGTTAAAAGGCCAGTTTACTACCATTGCAGTAAAAAATATTTCAGCACTAAAGAGAACATATAGCATTAGAATTTATGAATTATTGATGCAATTCAAAAAAACTGGAGACAGAATTATCAGTCTTAGAGACTTTAGATCTATGTTAGGAATAGAAGATAAATATTTACAATTTAGAGATTTAAATAAACTTCTTTTAAAACCATCCATCAAAGAATTGAATCAAAAAAGTAACCTAATTGTATCCGTTGATACTGTTAAAGATGGCCGTAATGTTGTAGCTTTACACTTCACATTTAAAGAAGACAAGCAAATAAAAATGGCAATTTAACAAAAATAATTAATGGAAAATATAAAAACAAATAAATATATTGTTTTTATATTTCTTTTTTTAAAATTATCTCTATGTTATGTTAGTAATTTAAATTATCAGATTTAATCATAAATAACTAGGATGGTCATTTCATGTCATACATGATTTATTTAACTTTAAATGGTAAAAATCAAGGCCTCATATCTGCGGGGTGTTCAACGCCAGATTCGATAGGAAATCGGTATCAAAACGGACACGAAGATCAAATACAGGTGCTCAGCCTGAATCATTCAATTACACGACAACAGAATGTCAGTCATCAACCCATACAATTTATTAAACCCGTAGATAAATCGTCACCATTATTAGCGATGGCTATAGATTCAAATGAATCTCTAAATGGTGCTTTTGTTTTTTACAGAACAGGCCAAGCTGGACAATTGGAATTATTCTATGAAGTAAAAATCACGGAAGCCACTATCACAGATGTTTCTTGTATATACCCGCATTCTATAAATGATTTTGATGTCATGCCATATGAAAGAGTTACACTCAACTATAAATCCATCTCATGGAATCATATAACAGCTGGCACTTCTGCTTACAGCATATGGGAAGATAGAAATTATTAATAAACAGTTGTGTCGAGTAGATAGCATGCTACTCGACACAACTATGCATATGCTCTTTATTCTTAGTGACAAAGTGAAATGTCCCTAACATACTTATTTGGTGCCATCCATGAAGATTTATCACATGTTAAATACCCATCATTTTTTAATTTATCATCAACATAGAAAGACACAAATAAAGTAAAAATAAACCCTGTTATTGATATATAAGAAATATAGCTACCTATTTTTCTATTAAGATTTTCTGTCCTATTTAATGCGATCATTAATAATGCATAAGCAAGATTAATAAGCAAAGGACTAAACCAAATAAAACCCGCGCTTTTCCATGAGAATGTAATAACGCTATCACGTATAAAAAAACCAACATAATCACTCAATGAAAAAAAAATAAATAATAACGCCATAAAAACAAGCAAAAAAACACCTAGATATATTTTTATTTTATTTGTATTATCCACGACTATATCTACCCCACATATTAAAAAATTGATCTGCCGTAGGTGTTCCTACAGGAATATTATTTCTTTTACCATTTTTTAAATTTTTAATTATGCTTTCGCTAATTTTAAAGTGATCATCTAACCAATATAAAGCAAACGAAACTCCAATCCCAAGAGCAAAAACTCCAAGAGATACAGCCAGAAGACTCCATCCTATGGTTAAAAGTGGGGCGACTATGAACGTATTAGCCGCTGAAGCAACACCTATTGACACAGCTAATTTTGCACCATCCATAGTTAAATTAACGAACAAATCAACCAGTCCATATTCATCTTTTAATACTAACTCCACTAGTCTATATGCGGCTGAAAATACTATACCGAATCTAGCACCTTGCGAAATTCCAGCTTCAATACCTAGCGTACCGACCCCAAAAGACACTATACGTTGATTATTAGCAAGGTATCTTGTGGCGTTTAAATAGTCTCGTACACCAGGGTAACCTGATAGCCTTATATATCTTTTTCCATCCTTACCAAAATACTCTGTTGCATCCACACCGAAACTTCTTAAGTCATTTGCTATTCTTGCCATTCCAATAGAATCATGGATATTACCAGCAAATGATGAAACTGGATCAGTATATGAATAGATAGTTTTAATATTATTCTTCCATGAATTATAAAAATTATGATCTAGTGTTTTCATATAAGCTATAGCTTCATCTTTTGTCAAGAAAGCAATAACCTCTTGGTTTAGTTTAAACTGATGTTCCAATTCCAATAGCATACGGTTATATTTTTGATCTTCTATTTGTTTTTTAAAATTAAGATGATCTTCATATTTATAATCATCTTCAACAAATGTTCTTAAGCGTGGTTCATATTTCATTTTACAACTCCCATTTATATTATATATTTCATTTGAATTTTGTCTCATATTTTATCGGACTCCGCTATTTTTTCTTTAGGTTTCCTGAATTATTGGGAACTGGCTCAAGTTTCCCTGTCGGGGTATGGCATTGCGTTTTAAGCTGCTCAACCAGCTGATAAGTGCTGTATATGGCGGAGTAATTTCTGTCCACACCTGCACTGAAGAAAAATTTGGCACTCAACCCAACGACAAGAGTCGTAACCAGCGCTGTAGACAGCATCGTTCCTCCGACAATTTTCCAAAGGTTCTTTTTCAACTGGTCATAACGCGATGTAAGATCACGTTCCGCGCTCGCAATTTTATCCACAAAGCCACGACCACGCTGAGTCATCGTGTCAACCTGTGTGGCTATCGCCTCCATCTGGGCATCCGTTCTCTGCCGGACAGCGCCCGCAATATCCGTTTGTTGGATAGTGGCCAAAATGTTCTGTTTGATTTCAACCGGCACGGTTTTGGCCAGTTCCCTGAATTGGGCGGCGCTGGTATCCAGTGAATTGACGGCACTCCGTTTAATATCATTCAGTTCTGACAGCACTTGGTTCATATGCGCCTTTTGCGCCTCGATATGATCCAGTTCAGCCAGCTTCTGTTTTAATTCACCTATCGCCAGACTGATGGCGCTTTCAAATCTCATGATGATATCAGCGACAGTGCCTTGATTCTCGCCTGCCGCAGTCAGCAAGCCAGTGATAACCTCTTGCTGTTCTTCCAGCACTGAGAGATAACCTGCAATTTTTTCAAATTCTGTGAGTTCTTTTTTCATGTTTGCCTCTGCTGTTACCGACTAAAACCCCGCCCAGGGGAGTGACGTTGGCGCTGTTGTGGTTTCTTTTCCTGCTCAGCACGTTGTCGCACCTGCTGCTCGAGTTCTAGCTGTTGCTTGTTCAACAACCTTGCCCGCTCTTCCAGCTGTTTTTGCTCTTCAAGGCGCTTTTGTTCTTCCTGCGCCTGTCGCAATTTATCCTGCTGATAATTTTCTTTAAATTGCCTCATTCCATTGAAAATCTCGTACTTACACTGAAAATGAAGCATATCTCGGGTAATTTCAGGCGAATACTCTATTTTGTCTTGTTTTTCCATCAGCTGGACAATCTGCTGGCTGTTTATCTGATCACGGCGGATATGCCGATATTCCATGATGGCATTACGCTCTTTCGGCCTTCGCCATTCACTGGGTAGCATTTTTTTCTCCGGCACAAGGTCTAAACCCTGCTTGGCATAGCTGCGCATATCGATACGCTCAGGACGATGAGCCAGCGCCAGATGGTGATTACAGTTTTTTTCCCAGCGCTCACGCAGGGCAACCAGCTGCTCTTTCCTTGTTTTTGGATTTAAACCGGTGTTAGCTTTCTGGCTGCCGCCTTTTTCCGGTGCTTTACGGTTGAACCGTTTAAAATACTGCTCCGGATCGCGGGTAATCCCGTCGTCAATCCGCTCGGAAAACATCAGGTGACAGTGGGGCTGTTCACCCCCATCGGCAGCGGTCGGCACATGAATGGCCCATTGATAGGCGTGCCGTTCGCCCAGCTCCTGCTTAACCCAGTCGCGGATAAGCCCTTCCCGTTGTTCGGGGTTTAACTCACGGGGTAAGGCGATTTCCATTTCCCGATAGGCTGTCCCGTTCTGGCGTTCGAAAGCATCCGCAGCCAGCCAGAACTGTTGCGGGTTGTCTTTCGCCCATGCCGGCATATTGCCGTTATCCGTAGACTCCAGCCGCTCGCCTTTTTCAAGCCGGTTTTCGTATTTCCCCTCACGGGCAATATAGGCGGCATGTTGCGCACCTTTTCCCTTGCGGCCAACTTTTACGCTCAGGCGGGCTATCGCCATATCTGAATACCTCTTGGTGTTAAACTCGAAGCTGTGCTTCGACGCGCTGTTTCTCATGAAAATGAGAAACATCTAAGCGCGCCTTACCAATAATCTTAAACTATGGTGAGCCTGTTTGCAGCCGAAATATTTTGTCGTCAGGCGAACACATGTTTAAGATTATTGGTAAGGAAAAAGCGCTAACATACTGACATTGAACTATGAGGCAATAATGAACACGAACGACGAATGGCTAAGGTTACGTATCGGCTACATCATGGGACTAAAATCGCCCACGGAGCAGCAAAAGCTGCTGGTGAGGCTGGCAGGTATCGAAAACCGGACACGGGAAGAAGAACGCCGGTTAACCGTGCTGAAACGGGCAGAAAAAGCCGCAGAACGGGCGATGAAAGCCAAAGGAGCCGCAGCAAAGGTTATCAATGCAGAACGGCTGGCAACACGTAAGGCACGCAATCACGAGATGTTTAAAGTCGCGGGACTGGTCAGCCTTGCCGGACTGGTTGATAAAAAAACCGGACAGCTGACCATTGATGCAGGCGCTTTTGTCGGGGCACTGGTCAAATTAGCCGGTGCGCCACCGGAAAAATTACAGGCGTTAAAAAGCCTCGGTGACCGGCTGATTGCAGAAAATGAAAAATAACCTTGCGGCTCCGCCACGATGTTTCGGGGGGAAACACGGTTAACTTTATGCTGAATGTGCTACCCTCATCGGGGTAAGCCCTTGGCTGGTGTTTATTTTTCTGAGCGTCACCAAGATTCTCTCCGGTTTCGGTGACGCAACAGAGACAGATTCATACCCTGATTGTTCTGATATCACCGTTAGGCAATTCAATTCGCAGGCTGAGTTTCCCGCCTATCACTTCAATATAGCGTTTCAGGGTAGACAGTTTCACATCCTGGCCCAGCCGTTCTATCTGAACGATGGACGATAAGGGAATATCCAGCGCCTCCGCTATCGCTCTTGGCGAGAAGTTAAATTCCTCTCTCAATAACTGCAATCCGCTTTTTAAAAGACGTTCTGCCGCCAGATAGTGAGTCTGGTTTGGGCTTTCTGGGGTGCATCCTGCCAGTAAATTGTCGAAGATCTTCACCGGTTCGCCTCCAGCCCACAGAGAGGAGTTACGGGGTTTACGTGCTTTCAGGTTACCGGCGTGATCAAAATAGCGGCTAGGCCAGATTTGGGACGGGTGCAGATTGAGGCGTTGGGCAATAATCCATTCCCCTTTTGGCCAGCCACGGTTTAGGGCATTACTTAAGGTTGAATGTCTTAACCCTGATTCGCGGGAAAGTTCCGCAATACTGGTGCCGATTTTACGTAACGCAGCGACGACTTCGGAGGGGTGCCAGTCTTCTGTGGTATTCATACCTGCTTCACCTCGTTGTTGTTATTGGTGGCGGTTCAAGCAGGGTTTCCAATACCGGAGTTCTCAACCGGCGAGGCCGAAGCCTCCCCTGCCTGAACCGCCATTGAACGGGCGAGCGCAGGCACACTGGTAGAAACATCCTACCAGTGGAGAACTTACGGGGTTGGAAATCCCCGGCTATTGGATTTTGCCAATAGCGTTATCAGGTTAACGGGTTAGATAAAACTTTTCAATAATATAATCAATTAGATGTGACGCCGTTATTCGCATAAAAGCGTGATGAGAAGGCGAAAGGCAAATCCGTGACAGAGACTGGTGTATTCAGATTTTTTAAGATGCCTTCACTAGGTAGGATTTTGCCGAGAAGCAGGCCGGACAAGGTTTGCAACCATTTTTTTAACGGCGTCACTTGGATTTTACCAAGTGACGCCGCCACCCTGTTTGGATGAATAAAATCCGTTTTAATTGGGGCCACCGATCAGTTTGCAGTATGCTTATTGTATTAACAGTTAATACAGGTGGGTGATATGAGAAAAATTACGTCCGTCAGTATGGGGAAGCAGCTTGACGGTTTTGTACAACGGATGATTGAAAGTGGCCGTTATGGTTCAGCCAGCGAAGTGATGCGTTCGGCATTGCGTTTGCTGGAAAAACAGGAGAATCAGGACGAAGCCATCCGTAATGCAGTGATCGAGGGGCTGGAGAGTGGGGAAAGTGCGTTGACGCTAAGGGACATTGCTGAGCAGAGGAAACGGCGGCATCGTGTATAAGCTATCGGAACGGGCAGCAGAGGACTTTGCGGGAATTTACGACTATACACTGATGAAATTCGGCGTAGCCCAAGCTGATCACTACACAGCCGCTCTGGAAGCGTTTTTAGAGACACTCGCAAATATGCCCGACATTGGACGGGATTATCCAGCGGTATCCGGTGTCATGCGGATAGAGTTTCAGCGACACACCGTTTTCTACACTGTCAGGAATGCCGATATTCTGATCGCCCGTATCCTGCACCAACAAATGGATCACGCTCAGCATTTACGGTAATCGCGTTCTCCCCATAGGTGTTTATATACAGCTAAAAACGCCTCAGAGCGATTTTAAGAGCTTTTCCGGCTCAGGTTAAATCTGTAGGTGGGTAAAAAAAAAACGGCTCAGAATAGTTTTTGTGGGGGTTTTATGCCCGTTAGGGCATGGGAGGTTGCTCTTCGGATCAGATTAGGATCTTCAAGGATCAATCAACCGATGCAAAAGGGGGGACTGAATGGGAGAGCCTACCCCCTTCCATCCTGCTAGGCCGTGAGCGAAGCGAACTAATTGGCACGAAAGAGAAATGTGCTCAATCGTGTAGAGTCGTAGACTGCGGTTTTACCCGTATAGCGCCCTTACGGGCGGTTAGGCGGAGCCGCATTGCGGTGACATATTTATTTTGTGATCGATCTGACTAATTTTTCTGACTTATCCACAGGGCACGCCTTTTTTAACTTGTTTTTCTTGTTTTTATTCTTGTTTTCGGTCTGTTTTTTACTTTTAAAATCAATTAATTAAATAGTGATAGGTGGTGCTTTTGACGGTAATAGGTGGTGCTTTTGACGGTAATAGGTGGTGCTTTTGACGGTAATATTCACAATATAGGTGGTTGACAAATAAAAAGCACCACCTATATTTATTGTGGTATATGAAAAAA
>NZ_JBBMXH010000105.1:0-15455 GCF_037996725.1 Xenorhabdus entomophaga | reverse complement strand
CAGAACTCATCGTGGCGCGGGTATCCATACTCATAGAGACGCCGGATAGATTTAAGCAAGCCAACCATACATCAAAATGAGTGTTGCAAAAACGGGGAAGACCATAGATTTGCTGCGAGTTACCCAATAGCCTTGTGACGGCTTCTACAGATTCAGTACGCCCGACAATATTCAGGATATCGCCAAACTGTAAACTGGCATTATTACTGGCAACCAGTTCAATGCCCGCACGATTGAGGCGCGTAACGACAACATCATATTTCTGTTTTAGATTGAGCGACCCAATTCTCTGGCTCAATACCTCATCATTCGTTACCACCACTCTGACCGATTGGAGAATGCTGTTTGAGGTAGACAACGACACATCAACTTCTTCCCCAATTATCAACCGGACTTGGCTCAATTCTTCCCGCTGCCCTACCAGATAAAGCAAATCTCCATTCTGGATCACCGTCGTTGGCTGAGGCACCATCAATAATTCACCGCGTTTCAGGCGGGAGCACACAACGTCATCACTGTTGAGCAAGGGGATATCCTGCATCATTAACCCATCCAAATTCGGATTACGCACAGCAATATTCATTGTCTGGAGCATTTCCCGATTATGGTTATTTTGGATATCAAATGATTTGGCTTCCCGTTCAACGCTAATTCTGAAAAAAAGACGCACCAGCCACATAACCAACAAAATACCGCAAATTCCCATTGGATAAGCCATGGCATAGCCCATGCCCATTTGACTGATAAGTGAAGGTTCTGATCCCAAATCCACCAGAATTTGTTGACCCGCTCCCAACGATGGGGTATTTGTCACTGCTCCGGAAAAAATCCCTAAAATAATCGGCAAAGGCACATCAAACAATTTATGAATAATAGCCGCAACCAGACCGCCAATAATGACAATCAGGAGAGCAAAACCATTTAATTTAAGGCCAGAAACCCGTAGGGAAGAAAAAAAGCCCGGCCCGACCTGAATACCAATAGTATAAACAAACAGAATTAAGCCAAATTCCTGAATGAAGTGCAGCATGTCATTGCTGAGTGACAGCGAATAGGTTTGGGCAAAATGGCCGACAATAATTCCACCAAACAAAACGCCGCCAATCCCGAGGCCAATACCATATATTCGCCAATTACCTATCCATAATCCTAATGCAGCAGCCAGTGCCAACAAGCTCATTGTCAGTGCAATATCACTCATGACTTGCTTCCTTTACCAAAGGTTAACATTTGGGAATGTTTGTCGCTTTCCCCTTATGCTTTATAAATACCAACACTACCAATTAAATGTTGGCATGAATTAACGGGAAGATATGTGTCTTAAACCACATATCACATGTTTTTTTCCATCTTTATTGGCCACGTTTAATTCAGGGCGGGTTTTTATTTTCCAATGAGTCATCCACCCCTCACTATTCAATAAACATTACACTAAATAGCTTTTATTTATTGCTGGTAAATTGGAGAGCATAAATATTTTCCCGTCCTGAAGGTACGTTATAAAACAGAATTAAAATTTCCGTCACAAAAAAATATTAAATTTAACGATAAATGCTATAGCAAACTGAATATTACCTGACTATAGTAAATAGTATTAAGAGGTAAACAGTATTCAAGGTTTATCTTCATGCTTTGGAAAAGTGGTGTTAAAGAGCAAATAGTATCTGAACATTGGCAAATTAACTCATTGAGATCATGGAAACGATGAAAAACCGTAAGATGCTTCCATTATTATGTACCATATTGGGATTATTACTTGTCACAGGCTGTTCCAGCATTATGACACATAGTGGCCCCTATCAAGGTTATTATTCTGGAGCGAAAGCCAACATTGACATGTTAAAAGATGACAAAACCGGGTGGGTCATGAAACCTCTGGTCGCGATTGATATTCCATTTTCTGCCTTTCTGGATACACTCCTGCTTCCTTATGATTATGCCCGTTCCGATCAAAATAGCGCTGAGCAATCGCCTAAGCATCGTATCGAGCAATTGGAGAAAAATTCAACTTCTATGCTGTTAGATCCCCAAATTGTGATTAATGGAATATAGCCAGCTATACTTCCGGGGATTCGTTTTTTTGCCGTCACCCTGCATCTTGAAATTCATTGAATATATAAGCACTTTAGCCAGGCATCGCCATTATCCAGCGATGCCATTACAATAATATCTGTTTCAACAAATGCCGGTTTCAACCATAAATATTTGTCGGTATCCATTGATATCACGCATAAAAGCAACATAGCGATCATTCGGTGATATCACTATTGCATCTGCGGAGGGAGCTTCATCAGTACGCTCCGTCAAACGCCGCATTTCGCCATTCTGACTATCACAAAGCATGACACTATTGTCACAGACACAGGCAATAAACCGCCCACGGCTATCCCAGCTAAATGCAGACTGCATGCTGTTATGACTGTGGGTTATCTGCATTGGCTCGCCCCCATTTGGGGAGATATGCCATAGCTGGATAATTCCCTTTTCATCTTTCATCAGAAAACCGATTTTACTGCCATCCGGCGATGCCCTTAGCCAATGACGGGGCACATTCACAACACCCGGCCAACGTTTATCATGTGTAAAGGTCAAACGCCGCTGTTTCACTCCCGCAGGCGGGGCGGGTAAAGTTGTCTCTGTACCAGCCAAAGGGTGATTGCCTGCAATAGCGTAATCGCTATCATTTTCGGGTAGATCAACGAGATAAATTTCAGCTATTTTTTCACCACTTTCGGCGCATGTATCCCCAATAAACGCCAATGCCCAACGCTGCTGTTGACCATTATCTTTGAAGTATCCCTGCTGCCCAATCCATCCCTCTTCATAAGCCCGATTGATGTCATCACTTCCGGGACGCGGATGCGCGGTAGTCTGGCTAACAACAACTGAAAAATAGTTACCGTCATATTCTCTCGGATGTTTTTTTGCTGAAATAACGGCACCTAATGGAACTGCCACCGCAACATTACGTAAATCGAGAGCAGGATCTAACTCATGTATTACATGATCGTTATAGGTGAAACTCAAACGGCTGCCATCTGGGCTGAAAACATGCACATGCGTACCGCCACGCAAGGCACCCGCAGTATAAGGTGGGGTAATGTCCATCGCATCAATGTTAACCGCCACGTTCGGCAGAGTATCTGAGACAATCACACCACGACGATGGTGAAAATCATACTGCCAAAGTGCATCGGGTTTTTCCGGGCCATGAATAAAAGCATAACGAGTTGGTTCCTGAGGACTAACAGTCACTACACCGACATGAGCGCCATCCTGTGCCTGATAGATAATTTCAGTCTGTCCGCTATCAACATGAATTTTTTCTATCGTTAAACCCGTAAAAAATGCACTACTCGGACGAACATCGTACACTAACCATTGGCTATCAGGAGTCCAGATATTTATATTAGTTATCTGATGGCTACGACTGTCGAATGTAATCTGACGTTCCTTTAAAACCATTTTCCTGCCTTATATTGCGAGGTTTCGGATAATAAAAACTAATTTTACTCAGGTTCGACTAAAAAATTTCAGTCGAGACGTTATTGTTTCAACAGTACTCTTTACCTCCACGTTATTCCAGTTGATTAAATTTATGCTACTAAGTGTCCTTTATATCATTGGTATTACGGCTGAAGCCATGACAGGCGCATTAGCCGCAGGTCGCCGAAAGATGGATGTATTCGGCGTTATCATTATTGCTTCCGTGACGGCCATCGGTGGTGGTACCGTCCGCGATATTATTCTGGGCCATTACCCACTCGGCTGGGTAAAAAATCCAGAGTATATTGTGACCGTTGCTTGTGCTGCTGTGTTGACTATCTGGGTTGCACCCATGATGAAACACCTACGCCGTTTATTTCTCATTCTTGATGCGATTGGTTTAATTGTCTTCTCCATCATTGGCGCACAAATTGCTTTGGAGATGCACTACAGCCCTATTATTGCCGCCATTGCTGCCGTAATTACCGGGGTTTTCGGCGGTGTACTGCGCGACATGTTCTGCAATACCATTCCGTTGGTATTTCAAAAAGAGATCTACGCAGGCGTCTCTTTTGCCGCCGCCTGGCTCTATATCGCCTTATTGCATACTCCACTGCATCCGAATGGCGTGATCCTGATTACACTGATTGCAGGATTAACGGCCCGGTTAATTGCTATCCGTTATCGCCTTGGTTTACCTATCTTCAATTACGATGGAACAGACCACTAGCAACCTCTAGTAAATAATGTCATGAACGTTTGGGGCAACTCCTTTGCCCCTGCTTAATTCCCTTTCCGACATAATCCACTTTCCTATTTAATTCCCTTTCCTACTGAATCCCCTGTAAATCTAAAGTGTGAATCAGTACCTTAATCTCCGGGTGTTGTAGAAAAGCCGCGACTTTTTCTCTTTGTTTTGTCGTTAATGATTTTACCCCATTCGGATGTAATAACGGCTCTTCCCATTGCCAACCCATGTTATCCGTAAAACGATTGGCATAAGGCAGACCGATGGCTTCACGCCACAATGAAAGTGGCTGTAACTTTGCCTGCTGGAATTGGGAGAAGAGCAACTCAGCACGCTTAACGCCAATATTCGGCACTTCTTCAAGCTGTTTTCTCTCCAGCATCAACCAATCCGATAAGTTAGTCACCAATCCATTTTTTACCAGAGCAGACCACGTGCCTTGCCCAATCCCCTTCATTTTCAACTTTTCCCCAAGCCATGTCAGACGGGCAATAAACTGTTGTTGGCAATATTGTTGGTTCATATCATTCGTATCGCTCGTCTGGTTTAACGCAAGGCAACTGAGAGAATGATAATTTTGCCCATTAGGCGGTTGGATATCAGAATGCTCCGCAATGCGCCACACCACCTTATCGAGTTTTGGGATACCATGCCCAGCCAGCGCCACCGTGATTTTGTCGCCCGGATGAACATCCCACTGCTTCCAACGCCTGACAGACCCGATATTGACACGGCTGACTTGCCGATCATCTAACCTGACTGTCTCCAGTTCTAATACAACGGAGATTCTCCCTGTCCGGCCTATCGTGAAATCAACATTTTTTACCGTTGTCATTTGCTGCCTTAATGGGTATTTCCATGCAATAGCCCAGCTACTTGAGCCTGCTCGCCATTGCCGGCCTGTAGGTTCAGCTTCCTGTCGCAAGACAACGCCATCTGTCACAAAAGGAAGAGGCTGCACAAAATAATCTTTCCATCTCTTTTCGGCCTCTTCTACGGTAGCAATGGGGTGGCTATATTGTTGTGTCATGGGAAATCCCATTGATGTCAATCGTTCCAACCTGACCGGCATTTCATTTGGCCCATCCGGCCAGCCCCAGATAAAGACGCCTATTTGCTCAAGTTCCGGTGTCGGTGTCTTTCGCATCATTAACCCCGCAACTTTGCTGCGTGCACCTTGACCGCCCGCAACAGATTGCTGGTGCTGCTCTTGCTGCCAAAAAAGTTCACCCTGCAATACCAAACGTTCTGGTGCATTTTTTATCTGCTTAGGGATACTGGAAATAAATGGGCTTTTATCCATCCAGTCTGTTCCTTCTACGCCATCCCCACGGCTGATTAATCGCACTAAGTCGCCTTTTTCGTAAACCAGAGTAACCGCAACCCCATCAACTTTGGGTTGCAGCCAAACCCCTGTTCTCCCCTGTAACCACTGGCGAATCTTATGTAAGTCCTTCAGCTTATTTAAACCTGTGTGCTGGACAGGATGAGGCTGTTTTTCCTCTTGTAAACCGACAACCGTGGAAGATCTGGCCGTGGAAGTGTTAACCGTAGAAGTACTAACCGTAGAAGTACTAACCGTAGAAGTACTAAAATCAGAAACAGTAAAAGAATTGGCCGTTACCTGATTTAAACAACCTTGCCAAAACGCGAGGGTTTCCTGTAATTGATCATAAATTTCATCATCTATTTCACTCACACCCTTTTGACGATAGAGATAATCCCATTTCGCCATCTGCTGTGTCAGATGTTCTATTTCATGTTGAAGCTTTTCTTGTGTCCATATAGCGCAATCTGCCTGAGTGGCGAATGCCATAGGCATGCTAAATAGTAGTATCCCTACTGTTATGAAAAAATTGATAAGAAAGTTAAGCATCCTTGCTCCATAGATTCCTGAAAACGAGCAGAGAATAAAAAACAGGGCGATTTTTACCAAGATGGAAAAGACAGATTTGCGAAGCATTTCGAAAAATAAATATCTAATTTCTGCAACCATCTATTTTTTCTGAAATTGTTCCGCAAAATTAACTCGTAACATCAGTTTGTTAAGAAAAAATTTTGTTGAAATGCCCGTTGGCATGTATTGTAACGCTGCATGGATTGACGTATCCGTGTATACTATGTGGGATTTTATATTCCTGCGCTTGCATTTATTTATACCCAATCAGTCAAGAATTCATCATGAACCAAGGAACGTTATATATTGTTTCTGCGCCGAGTGGAGCAGGCAAATCAAGCCTTATTCAGGCTTTATTAAAAACTCAGCCTTTGTATGACACTCAGGTTTCTGTTTCACATACGACACGCCAAGCTCGTTCAGGCGAAAATCATGGTGAACATTATTTTTTCGTCGCAGTAGATGAATTCCAAAATATGATCACTCATGATGAATTTTTGGAATATGCCTGTGTTTTCGGTAACTATTACGGTACATCCCGAAAAGTCATTGAAGAGACACTCGCCAGCGGCGTTGATGTTTTTCTTGATATTGACTGGCAAGGTGCACAGCAAATCCGCCAGAAAATGCCGGCAGCCCGTAGCATTTTCATTCTTCCGCCTTCTAAGGAAGAATTGCTCCGTCGCTTACGGGGGCGTGGTCAGGACAGCGAAGACGTTATTGCCAAACGA
This sequence comes from Xenorhabdus entomophaga, assembly GCF_037996725.1. NCBI lineage: Bacteria > Pseudomonadati > Pseudomonadota > Gammaproteobacteria > Enterobacterales > Morganellaceae > Xenorhabdus > Xenorhabdus entomophaga. The sequence continues at coordinate 8,593 of NZ_JBBMXH010000105.1, read as the reverse complement.
ATGGCTCAAGCTGTCGCGGAGATGGAACATTACAACGAATATGATTACGTCATCATCAACGATGATTTCAATACGGCACTCGCCGATTTACAATCTGTTATTCGTTCTGAGCGTCTACGATTAGATCGTCAGGCGCAGCGGCATGATGCCTTAATCAGCAAATTATTGGCAGACTGAACCAAGTTTCAGTATTATGCCCAGTCATTTATTTATCTGTGGAGTAGCACTCATATGGCACGCGTAACTGTTCAAGACGCAGTAGAAAAAATTGGTAACCGTTTTGACCTGGTGTTGGTCGCTGCTCGCCGAGCACGCCAATTGCAAGTAGGCGGCAAAGATCCTCTCGTTCCAGAAGAAAACGATAAGATGACTGTTGTCGCTCTGCGTGAAATCGAGCAAGGCCTTATCAACAATAAAATTCTTGATGTTCGTGAGCGTCAGGAACAGCAAGAACAAGAAGCCGCAGAAATCAAAGCTGTTTCTGCCATCGCTGAAGGTCGTCGTTAATTTTACGGTAGGTCTGCCTTGTATCTGTTTGAAAGCCTGAATCAGCTGGTTCTGAAATATTTGCCTGAAGATCAAATTGATCTGCTAAAACAGGCCTATGTTGTTGCACGGGATGCCCACGAAGGGCAAACCCGTACCAGCGGTGAACCATACATTACTCATCCTGTCGCTGTTTCTTGTATTTTGGCCGAAATGCGCCTTGACCATGAAACACTCATGGCAGCACTTCTGCACGATGTTATTGAAGATACGCCAACGACGTTTCAGGATATAGAACAGTTATTTGGCACGGCCGTCGCCGGATTGGTGGAAGGGGTATCCAAACTGGATAAACTGAACTTCCGGGACAAAAAGGAAGCTCAGGCCGAAAACTTCCGCAAAATGATCATGGCAATGGTGCAGGATATCCGCGTCATTTTGATCAAGCTGGCAGACCGTACACACAATATGCGAACCCTTGGCTCCCTGCGCCCCGATAAGCGGCGGCGCATTGCCAGGGAAACGCTGGAAATTTATAGCCCTCTGGCCCATCGTCTGGGTATCCATCACCTGAAAACGGAGCTGGAAGAGCTTGGGTTTGAAGCCCTGTATCCCAATCGTTACCGCGTCATTAAAGAGGTCGTTAAAGCCGCCCGCGGTAATCGTAAGGAGATGATCCAAAAAATCTTGTCGGAAATTGAAGGCAGGTTAACGGATGCTGGCATCGAATGTACAGTCAGTGGCCGCGAGAAACATCTCTACTCTATCTATCGTAAGATGCACCTGAAAGAACAGCGTTTTCATTCCATCATGGATATTTACGCTTTTCGGGTCATCGTCAATAATCTTGATACCTGCTACCGCGTACTGGGGCAAATGCACAGCTTATATAAGCCCCGCCCCGGCAGAGTAAAAGATTATATTGCAATCCCTAAGGCCAACGGCTACCAATCTCTGCATACTTCCCTTATTGGCCCGCATGGGGTTCCTGTTGAAGTCCAGATTCGTACTGAAGATATGGATCAAATGGCGGAAATGGGGGTTGCAGCACACTGGGCTTATAAAGAGCAGGGAGAATCCGGCACAACCGCACAAGTTCGTGCACAACGCTGGATGCAAAGCTTGTTGGAGCTTCAACAAAGTGCCGGCAGTTCTTTTGAATTTATTGAAAGCGTGAAATCTGATTTGTTCCCCGATGAGATTTACGTTTTTACCCCTGAAGGGCGAATTGTTGAATTACCCGCAGGAGCGACTCCTGTCGATTTTGCCTATGCCGTCCATACAGATATCGGCCATGCCTGCGTAGGCGCACGTGTTGATCGCCTGCCATATCCGCTTTCACAGACACTGAGCAGTGGGCAAACTGTCGAAATCATCACAGCACCCGGTGCACGTCCTAATGCTGCATGGCTGAACTTTGTCGTCAGTTCCAAGGCGCGAGCCAAAATCCGCCAGTTACTGAAAAATCTGAAACGGGATGATTCTGTTGGGCTGGGTCGCCGTTTGCTCAACCATGCACTTGGTAACGGAACAAAAATCACCGATATACCACAGGAAAATATCAACAAAGAGCTGGCAAGAATGAAGCTTGCGACTTTGGATGATTTACTGGCAGAGATCGGGTTAGGTAATGCCATGAGTGTGGTTGTCGCTCGTAATTTATTGCTCGGCGCATCGGATAAAGAGTCAAACAACAACGGCAATACGGCTCGTAAGCTACCTATCAAAGGCGCTGATGGCATCCTGATTACCTTTGCCAAATGTTGCCGTCCAATTCCGGGTGACCCGATTATCGCTCACATCAGCCCGGGAAAAGGGTTAGTAATCCATCACGAATCCTGCCGCAATATCCGTGGATATCAGAAAGAACCGGAAAAATTCATGCACGTAGAGTGGGATAAAGATATCAATAGCGATTTTATTGCTGAAATTAAAGTTGATATGTTTAACCATCAAGGTGCCCTGGCAAATCTGACCGCTGCTATCAATGATGCAAACTCCAGCATTCAAGGCATGAATACGGAAGAAAAAGATGGCCGCGTTTATTGTGCTTTCATCAGGCTGACGACCAAAGACCGTATCCAGTTGGCGAATATCATGCGTAAGATACGTGTCATGCCAGATGTAATGCGAGTCAGCCGTAATCGAAACTAAAGGTTATGAATCCTAAACGTTACGCTCGTATTTGCCAGATGATGGCAATGCGTCAACCTGACCTGACGATTTGTTTAGAAGAAGTTCACAAACCCCATAACGTATCCGCTGTCATCCGTACTGCGGATGCGGTCGGCATCCACCAAATCCATGCCATTTGGCCCACAGAACAATTAAGAACCCAGCTCGCTTCTGCGGCGGGTAGCAACAGTTGGGTTCAAGTCAAGACACATTCCACTGTTGAGCAAGCCATTCAGCAATTTAAATCCGATGGTATGCAAGTGCTGGCAACTCATCTTTCTGATAAAGCCGTCGATTTCCGCCAAATTGATTACACTAAACCTACCTGCATTATTATGGGGCAGGAAAAGAAAGGTATCTCAAAACAAGCTATCGCATTGGCAGATCATGACATCATCATCCCGATAGCAGGCATGGTGCAGTCACTGAATGTCTCCGTCGCATCTGCCTTGATCCTGTATGAGGCACAACGGCAACGCCAACTGGCGGGCATGTATCAGAGAGAAGAAAGCACACTGCCCGAAGAGGAACAGCAAAAGTTGCTGTTTGAAGGAGGGTATCCTGTTCTGGCGGCAGTTTCCCGACGCAAAGGTCTGGAACAACCATTGATTGATAAACAAGGGCAAATCATCGCAAGTGAATCGTGGTGGGCAATAATGCAGGCAACGGCTGCACCAAGCGGCAACTTGAAAGACAACAGGTATACAAGGAAATAAATCACACCGACGGAGACATCACATGAAAGGCCAACTACTTGATGCCATCCCCTTAACCTCTTTGCATGGTGTTGGAGCCAATCAGGTCACTAAGCTCGCCAAATTAGGGTTGGTCAATCTACAGGATTTACTGCTGCACCTTCCCCTGCGTTATGAAGATCAAACCCGTCTGTACACTATTAATGAGTTGCTACCTGGCATTTATGCTACGGTAACGGGTGAAGTATTGCGTACCAATGTCGTTTTTGGACGCCGGCGCATCATGACCTGCCAAATCAGTGATGGAACCGGCATATTGACCCTGCGTTTCTTCAATTTCACCGCCGCCATGAAAAATAATCTGGCCGAAGGAAAACACGTGGTTGCCTATGGTGAAATCCGTCGTGGAAACCAAGGGCCGGAGATCATTCACCCTGAATATAAAGTTCAGCAACACGCCAATCGTGTTCAACTGGAAGAGACGTTAACGCCCATCTATCCCACTACAGAGGGAGTGCGCCAAACAGCACTGCGCAAGTTGATCGATCAGGCATTAGAGATATTGAAGACCTGTGCCATTAATGAATTGCTGCCGGAAGAATTCAGCCGGAAGATGATCAGCCTGCCCGATGCGTTGCATACGTTGCATCGTCCTCCACCAGATATCTCCCTGACTGATTTGGAAAATGGCCGGCATCCGGCTCAACGCAGGTTAATTCTGGAAGAATTGCTGGCGCATCATTTAAGTATGCTGGCAGTCAGGGCCGGAACCCAGCGCTTTCACGCCCAGCCGCTCACAGCGGATAATTCGCTGAAACAACAGCTTCTCAGGCAATTACCCTTCTCACCAACAGGGGCGCAAGCCCGGGTCGTTGCAGAGATAGAACACGATCTGGAAAAAAACGTCCCCATGATGCGCTTGATACAAGGCGATGTAGGATCGGGTAAAACGCTGGTGGCAGCTCTGGCGGCTGTTCGCGCTATTGTTCACGGCAAGCAGGTTGCGTTAATGGCACCTACGGAACTGCTGGCAGAACAACATGCCAATACATTCCGCCAATGGCTTGAACCTCTCGGTATTCAAGTCGGCTGGCTGGCGGGCAAGCAGAAAGGTAAGGCTCGTCAGGCACAGCAAGAGGCGATTGCAAGTGGTCAGGTCAGTATGGTGATTGGCACTCACGCAATGTTTCAGGAGCAAGTTAAATTCGCAGGATTGGCATTGGTTATCATCGATGAACAGCACCGGTTTGGCGTTCATCAACGCCTCGCATTATGGGAAAAAGGCCGCGAGCAAGGCTTCCACCCCCATCAATTGATCATGACCGCAACCCCTATTCCACGCACATTGGCAATGACCGCCTATGCGGATCTTGATACATCCATTATTGATGAACTCCCACCAGGGCGAACACCTGTAACAACGGTTGCCATTCCTGATACCCGCCGGAACGACATTATCCAACGCATAAAAAGCGCCTGTCTGGATGAAGGGCGCCAAGCCTACTGGGTATGTACGCTGATTGAAGATTCTGACGTTCTGGAAGCGCAAGCAGCACAAGCGACCAGTGAAGAGCTGGCACAGGCATTACCGGAACTGAAAATTGGCTTGGTACATGGGCGAATGAAACCCGCAGAAAAACAAAGCATCATGGAATCTTTTAAGCAGGGGGAATTGCAATTACTGGTTGCCACTACCGTCATTGAAGTCGGCGTTGATGTGCCGAATGCCAGCCTGATGATCATCGACAACCCCGAACGTTTGGGATTGGCTCAATTACATCAGCTTCGTGGGCGTGTCGGGCGTGGAGCCGTTGCTTCACACTGTGTTCTGCTCTATAAAACCCCACTGACCCACACGGCCAAAATACGCCTGCAAGTTTTACGGGATAGTAATGATGGTTTTGTGATTGCCCAGAAAGATTTAGAGATTCGGGGGCCGGGTGAATTACTCGGTAAGCGCCAAACGGGTAATGCTGAATTCAGGATCGCGGATTTATTGCGGGATCAAAATATGTTGCCGGAAGTTCAACGCATTGCCCGCTATATCCACCAGCACTATCCTGAACATGCCAAAGCGTTAATTGAACGCTGGCTACCGGATAGCTCACAATACAGCCATGCCTAACGTAAGCCATCCAATAAACAGTTAAAAAAATGCCGCTGAATATAATTTCAGCGGCATTTTTTAGCCAAGATATCAGGCCATATCACAAGCGTGTCAAATTAACCTGTAACAGATGGGAACATTGGTAACAACAGATACAGTTTGATGACAGCAGCATTAACGATATCAATAAAGAATGCCCCTGCCATCGGCACAAGCAAGAATGCCACATGTGATGGTCCAAAGCGGTCAGTAATCGCCTGCATATTCGCGATAGCCGTTGGCGTTGCGCCCAGACCAAAACCACAATGACCCGCTGACAATATTGCTGCATCATAATTTTTTCCCATCACACGATAAGTGACGAAAACAGCATACAGAGCCATCACGACTGTCTGTACAACGAGAATAATCAGCATCGGTAGCGCAAGGGAAGCCAACTGCCACAATTTCAGGCTCATCAGCGCCATTGCAAGGAACAGTGACAGACTAACGTTACCCAATACTGAAACCGCTCGATCAAATACCCGATAAAAACCAAGCAAAGACAGGCTATTACTGAGAATAACCCCAACAAACAGTACACATACAAATGTCGGCAATTCAAAGGCCGTGCCTTGCAATTGTTTTTCAATGAAACTGCCTGCCAATAAGCAAATGGAAATCATGGCAATGGTTTCCAGCATCACTAATGGCGTGATAAGCCGGCCCGTATAGGGTTTCTCAAACGCAGTCGGAAGCTCTGTATCTTCTGTACTCAAACCCGGTGTTTTGGTATTTCTCACCAGAAAACGAGCAACCGGGCCACCGATCAAACCGCCCAGAACCAAGCCGAATGTGGCACAGGCCATAGCGACTTCAGTAGCATTTTCAAAGCCGTAACGTTCAGTGAAGACTTTACCCCACGCAGCACCCGTTCCGTGACCGCCAGAAAGTGTAATAGACCCCGCCAGCAACCCCATGAGCGGGTCAAGACCAAGCATTTTCGCCAATACGATACCTACCGTGTTTTGTACCAATAACAGGCCAACAATCACGCAGATAAAAAAGATCAAAAGTTTTCCGCCCGCTCTCAGGCTGGCAAGGTTAGCGTTCAAGCCGATGGTGGCAAAGAACGTCAACATAAGGGGCTCTTGGAGTGATAAATCAAAACCGACTTCCCAACCCGTGGTTTGTTTAATCGCCAGTAATACTAAAGCGACCAATAACCCACCTGCGACAGGTTCAGGGATTGTATATTTCTCAAGGAATGAGACTGATTGTACGAGTTTTCTTCCTAGTAACAAAACAAGTGTGGCAGCAACGAGCGTGCCATAAACATCCAGATGATACATTTATGTACCCCATCTATTGTTAAAATTATGTGAACTTAATGTGACGTTATAATCATCCTATAAAAACGCCAAGAGCAGGTAAGGGTTGGATTAGAAAGAAAATTATTAATAAACACAAGTTAAAATATTTAAAAATGTGACGAAATTAAGCCGTATCTCACAATGAAAACCTTAGGCAAACGATTGCTTTCATAGTGAAGATCATTAAAATGCGTTTCTTTGTCCCTCTGGAATTTCACTACATGGTCAATTTAACCCGTGAAGCCAACCCATCAGAAGTTCCCAACAATTCGGCTCTCAACACGTCAGATAATGAGCTGCTCTATCGCCTTGAGGATAAGCCTCCACTCCCGCATGCCTTATTTGCGGCATGCCAACATTTGCTGGCGATGTTTGTCGCAGTTATCACTCCAGCGATATTGATTTGTCAGGCACTTGGGCTTCCTGAACAGGATACGCAGCGCATCATCAGTATGTCCCTGTTTGCCTCAGGATTGGCATCACTTATTCAAATTCGCTCTTGGGGACCAATTGGTTCTGGTTTGCTTTCAATTCAGGGAACCAGTTTTAACTTTGTTGCCCCACTTATCATGGGTGGCATGGCACTGAAAAACGGCGGTGCGGATATCCCAACGATGATGGCAACCCTGTTCGGTACACTGATGGTTGCTTCAATGACCGAAGTTCTGCTATCCCGTGTACTCCATCTGGCAAGAAGGATCATTACACCGCTGGTATCCGGTATTGTGGTAATGATTATCGGCTTATCTCTGATCCAAGTCGGATTAACTTCGATTGGCGGCGGTTACTCTGCCATTCAAAACGGTACATTTGGCGCGCCCGGAAATCTGCTGTTAGCAGGTATTGTCCTTGCCGTTATCGTACTGCTGAATCGCCAGCGTAACCCTTACCTACGCGTCGCGTCTCTGGTTATTGCCATGGCCATAGGCTATCTGGTGGCCTGGTACATGGATATGCTACCTCTTTCGAAATCAACGGTAGATACATCAATCGTGACAGTTCCTTCACCACTCTATTATGGCCTGTCTTTTGACTGGAATCTGCTGATCCCGCTTATTCTGATTTTTATGGTGACGTCACTGGAGACAATCGGCGATATCACGGCAACGTCGGATGTCTCAGAGCAACCCGTCAGAGGCCCGCTATACATGAAACGCATCAAGGGAGGCGTGTTGGCAAATGGCCTCAACTCAATGGTTTCTGCGGTCTTCAACACATTTCCAAATTCCTGCTTTGGTCAGAATAATGGCGTGATCCAACTCACTGGTGTTGCCAGCCGCCATGTCGGTTACATTATTGCGTCCATGTTGATTCTGTTGGGATTGTTCCCTTCGGTGGCAGGTTTTGTGCAACATATCCCCGAGCCTGTCTTAGGAGGAGCGACGATTGTTATGTTTGGCACCATCGCCGCCTCTGGCGTCAGAATCGTTTCCCGTGAGCCACTGAATCGCCGTGCGATTATGATCATCGCATTGTCACTGGCTGTAGGCTTAGGCGTCTCTCAACAACCGTTGATTTTGCAGTTTGCCCCCGATTGGGTGAAAAACCTGCTCTCTTCGGGGATTGCGGCAGGTGGCCTGACCGCCATTTTGCTGAACCTGATTTTTCCTCAAGAAAAATAACCGGTAGGTTTGGATGCTTGTTGTGTCCCTCCCGCTGTAATAGCGGGAGTTAATGAGATGGTCTTCCCCACCTTGTGAACCATACTCTTTATAGAGTATTTTTTCTGGAGAGTCCATCATGCAAAACGTCACCCTTATTGGTATCGATCTCGGCAA
>NZ_JBBMXH010000104.1:0-15459 GCF_037996725.1 Xenorhabdus entomophaga | reverse complement strand
TCTTGCTGTGACATAGCCTTTTGTTCCTTTATTTCTCTATTTTTGACGACTTAAAGTTATAAAGGAGCGGCTATGTCATTTCAACTCATCATAAAAGTCGAGCATCGCGTTCAATATATAACGGCTATACTGAAAAAGGTCAGAACAATAGCGTTGGTAGGAGCGAGTGATAAACCAGAGCGCCCAAGCTATAAGGTAATGGAATACTTACTGAACCAGGGATATAAAGTTATTCCTGTCAGCCCTAAATTGGCAGGGCAAACTTTGTTGGGACAGCTTGTTGTGAGCCAATTAGCAGATATTGATCAACCAGTGGATATGGTTGATGTATTCCGTAATGCGACAGCGGCTTACGGTGTTGCTGAAGAAGCAATCGCTATTGGTGCAAAAGTGCTTTGGTTACAGAAAAACATCATCAATGAAGAAGCAAAATCACTGGCAGAACACGAGGGACTGGATGTTGTGATGGATTGTTGCCCTAAAATTGAAATCCCGCGCTTGGGCATGGAGAAATAAATAAGGTGGTGATCGTTTTATTATGCACCACCTTACTGAAAGGGTTTAAACAAGGGTAAGTAAGAGTGTTTAATTTCGTAGTCGTGGGGCTTGCAATTGATTGCGGATTGATTCAGCCAACTCATCCATAGAAGGTTGTTCTGGGTGATCATCTGATGTTTCATAAGTCAATTGAGCTTCTGCCAGATAAGTATGGACGGGTTGCCCATCATCTCCTTCCATCACAACGTGGTACCACGGAGCTGAACGTAAGGTAGCATTAGATGCAATATCATTTTCCTGCGGCTGTTCTAAAGAATATTCAGCATCAATATCTACAACAACACCCAAATAACCCAGCAGACTATGTCGTACTTGCTGGCCGATACCGAATTTGCTGGCGATCATCATAGTCACCTCCAAAGAAACCTTGCAATGACTCTTATATAAGGACAATAAGGTAAATTTCAAGTGCATACCCGGTAGCCGGAATTTTTGCATAATTTTTGAAACTAAGATGGCATGTGATCTCCACCTCATAATTTCAGGTTAGCTGTTGCGTATATAAAATACAATACCAAAAGTGGGTTTAACGTTTCAAAGTTCTTACTATCTGCTTTGGGAGGGAGGTAATGATGACCAAGTACAACATTATTATTTATGTTTACGGCCGAGTGCAGGGCGTTGGATTCCGTTATCAAACGCACCATTGGGCAAAGAAAAATAAGCTGGTGGGATATGTTCGTAATATGAATGATGGCAGCGTTAAAATTGTTGCTTGTGGTGATGACACGCAAATCAAAATGCTAACACATTGGTTGGAACAGGGAGGGCCTCCGGGTGCCAAGATCGAACATTTCGAGTCACAATTTTGCGAAGTAGAAGAGATGACTGATTTTAGCATCCGCCATTAACGACGGATGAAGAGATCAAATACACTTGACTGGTTTCGGGAGGCCTGCAATTTTTGTTGCTTGTTTTGCCGGCCCTTTGGGGAATAGTCGATAAAGGTAACGGCTGTTCCCTTTTTCCTCACCATATTTTTGAGAGATTGCCTTAACTAACATACGAATAGCGGGAGAAGTATTAAATTCCTCGTAGAAACCACGCACAAAATGTATCACTTCCCAGTGTGGTTCGGTTAGAGTGATTGCTTCCTGTTCAGCAAGAATAGGCGCCATGGCTTCTTGCCAGTCACTGCTGTTTTTTAGATAACCCTGCGCATCAGTTTCGATTTCACGACCTTCAAATACCAACATAATTTTTTAACCATCCAATTACGATGGCTGCAATTTAGCAAAAATCACCACTATTCCCAAGAAAGATTACCAAATGTGCTGAATAAATAGACCAATAGATGGCAAAGTGAATAAATTGACGGCAGTTGAACAGATAAATACTTTACATTGGGAACAGTGATGTTTATAGTGCTCGACATCGCGGAGGGGTGGCCGAGCGGCTGAAGGCAGCGGTCTTGAAAACCGCCGATGGGAAACCATCCGAGAGTTCGAATCTCTCCTCCTCCGCCACTTCTACTTATCCTAACGTCTCCTCAAGTCCACTTTTTCAAATAAAATCAATAAATAACAATAAATCCAAGTCTCCTAATATCTCCTAACGTCTCCTGAAAGCGACATGAAATTGTGTATAATTTTGTGTATAGTTTTTCCTATACACATCTTCCTATACACATGGGTGAAATGATGAAGCTAACAGACGTGGCAATTAAGAGAGCCAAGCCAGAAGCAAAGTCTTATACGCTATCTGATGGAAATGGGCTTTGGTTATTGATAGAGCCAAATGGATCTAGAGGTTGGCGATTCCGTTATCGTTTTGAAGGTAAACAGAAGATGATTTCTTTAGGTACTTACCCTGAAGTACCTTTAGCGGAAGCAAGGAAAAGAACCGCAGAGTGCCGATCTATGATTGCTGATGGCGTTAATCCTTCTGAAGATAGAAAACAGAAGAAGCGAGAAAGCGTTATCATGTCTGAAAATACTTTTGAAAAAATTACTCTTGAATGGTACGAAAAACGCAAAGATAGGTGGTCGGCAGGGTATCGCGCTGACATGATGAGTGCTTTTGAAAATGACGTCTTTCCTTATATTGGCAATAGACCAATAGCAGATATAAAGCCCTTGGAATTACTGGATGTTCTTTCGAGAATGGAAAAACGTGGGGCTACTGAGAAGTTAAAAAAAGTCCGCCAACGCTGTGGTGAAGTTTGGAAATACGCAATTATCACCGGTCGGGCTGAGTATAATCCAGCCCCTGATCTTGCCAGTGCTTTTATTCCCCATAAAAGAGAACATTACCCTCACCTTGATGTTGATGAGTTACCCGAATTCCTAAAATCCATTGATAAGCACATGGGCAGCCAAGTTGTTAGACATGCACTGAGAATTTTGATTATTACCGGATTGCGCCCTGGTGAATTAAGAAAATTAGAGTGGAGTGAAGTTGATTTAGAAAAGAAGGTTATCCAAATCCCTGCGGAAAGAATGAAGATGCGCAGACCACACAGCGTGCCTTTGTCAGATCAGGCGGTGACTTTGTTTCAGCAATTAATCCCAATTAGTGGTGATTACCAATATGTATTCCCTAGCCGAACTGATTACAAAAAACCTCTCAGTGAAATGGCTATGAATACTATGATGAAGCGTATGGGGTATGGCGGCAGAGCTACGGGGCATGGGTTCCGCCACACTATGAGTACTGTGCTACATGAGCAACGTTTCCCTTCTGAATGGGTAGAATTGCAGCTTGCTCATGTTGATAAAAATACTATTAGGGGCACGTATAACCATGCCCTTCATTTGGATGGGCGTAGAGAAATGCTTCAATGGTATGCTGACTATATGGACGCACTCGAACGGGGCGAAAATGTGGAGCCCAGAAAATTTGGGAAACGTGTTTAATTGGATGAATAGACAGTGGTAATTGTCTTTAGTAGACTATCCAAGACGTTAAAAAATAAGGCTATGCCTAGGCTGATCCCCGAAAACTCGTACACCTCTACGGGCTGGCATAGCTCCTACCAATAGAGGGCGTGAGGTGACGTATGAATGACATCATTACATCTGATCCGTTGTCTGAACTAAAGAAGAAAGCAAGTGAGTTTCTTTCAATAGAAGAAGTTCTCAATATTATTAGTAATAAACTTGAATGTTCGAGGGCAGTTGCTGCTGAAATTTTATTATCAAAACTTCCTGATGAATATGACTATGATAATAACTCTATAAATCCTCCTTTCTTTGTAAAAAAGATAGGTATAGCAACTTTTCCTTACTGTGATGGTCGACCTTTAATTCGTTCAATTCTATTGAGCATTGTTGAGGGAGACCCGTACATATATGAAGAAGAACCACTTACAGCCCCTATGGATTTTGATGATATCCCTTTTTAAATTGGAATAATGTTATGGAACATCGTAAATTAAAAAAAGAATATAAAGCATATGGATTCATCAAATCTCAATTAGAAGAGTGTTTAGGATTTTCTCTTGGGAATAGCAACGATTTTTTACCTGATTATTTGAAGCCGTATAAAACTAGAATAGGCATTCAATTGCAGGAAGCTGCAAATATTTTAGCTGGCTGCAAGCCAAATGATGTTGTGAATGGAAGCCCTCTAGCTGATATTGTTATGGGATACAGAGCTTCACTTTGGGATGCCTATGATAATGATATATTATCTGGTTCAGATGTTGTCACAGAGTATGGATATAATGAAGCATATAGAGTTGATGTGACATTAGTAAAAGATCAAATAACTAAATGGGCTAAAGAATACAACTTAGATTGGCCGTTTACTTTATCAATCATCAAAAATAACCATGATGAGAAAAAAATTGATAACTTGTTAATGCAAATTGAAAGTTTAAATTCAAAAAACAATCAATTAAAAACTGAGATTGAAATATTAAAGTCAAATCAACCGTCATTATTAGGTAATTATAGAGTAGATGACCCTCTCTTAATTGCAATAAAATTAAGAAATGAAGAATGGACAAAATATAATGAAGATTTAAGGGATACTATTCCAGTACAAGAATGGGCAGTTGAAAAATTGCTGGAGGAATATAAACAGTTCGGCATGACTAAAGCTCAAGCACAAGCTATTGAAAAAGTAGCCTGTCCGATTAAGAGAAAGTAATACTAATGCCCTATATCACAAGTGGTATTAGGGCTGTTACTCTTAACCCTGAGGGTAATTATGTTACTTTTACCCTGTACCCTAATAGTGAAGCGGCTAAAAAAAGCACACTTAACCCACAACCCCAAGGGTAAATCTAGTGTCATGTACCATTAGGGCTAATGGTATGATCAAAAAGATTTTTTTCATGCAAATATATCTCCTGTAAATCGAACGCCGTCTATTACGGTGCTTAACGGGCTAATACAGGAGGGCTACATGCCGGCAATCACAACACCTAAAGAAAATCTTATCCGCTTACCCGAAGTTCAACGCAGAACCGGTTACGGCAAAGCATGGATCTACAAACTCATTGCAGATAACCGATTCCCTAAGCAAGTCAAAATAGGCACTCGCTCAGTCGCTTTTATTGAATCAGAAGTTGACGACTGGATATCACAACGTATCGCTGAATCTCGTGGTGAGGTGAGGTGATGAAAAGCTTTATATTCCTGCCAACAGTAGACAATGTAAATAACCCCTATAGCCGAAAATCAAATTAATTAAAACAGGGTAAAAATATGACATCTAAAAAGGTGGCCTTAAATGGTCAGGGCTTCGCTCACTCTGAAAATAGTCAAGATGATATTTTGAATGTCGATGCAGCGGACATCTCATTTATTAAATTTGAGGGCATACAGGTGAGAATTTTCAAAGTTAATAATGAACCATGGTTTATTGCAAAAGATGTCTGTAATGCCTTGGAACTGTCTAACCATCGCATGGCATTGAAAGCCCTTGATGACGATGAAAAGGGGGTAAGTTTAATTTACACCCTTGGTGGAAAACAAAAAATGAGGGCTGTTTCTGAATCGGGCTTCTACAAGCTGATTGCCCGTAGCCGAAAAGCAACGAAAAAGGATACGTTAGCTCATCGTTTCATTAATTGGGTATTCCGGAACGTTATTCCATCTATTCGCAAAACAGGCTCTTACGGTGTGCCATTTGCTGCGTTGAACGATTTCACCCGAAGACAAAACGAATACAAAGCAATCGCATCTCAACGTGGACGCGATCTGCAATCATGCAAGGGAGAGAAAGCCAGCTTAAATAAAGAAGGACGGGAACTGTGGAGAACATACCAGCCTGATTTTTTGGAAGAGGCTGAGTAATGATCATTATTAATTGTGTCGACTCCTTGAGGTTGAGGGGGCCTATTGTCGAGGTCATTAGCTCAGTGACCTCGAAGAATACCGTGGTCCTCACTTTGGCCTGTCAATCGGCGAAATTTTTCGCTCAGTCATCGGCTGAAATTTTAGCCTGTGGGTATGCGAAAAATATCTCACACCCCAATAACTCATTGATAAATATCCAGACGCCATATTTGGCGTTTCGTCATAGTTTAGGCTCCCCGATAATTTCGGGGTGGCTACCTAACCCATTGATATTCAATCAGACGGCATATTTGCAGTCTGGTGATTATTTGTCCCGACGAAATTCGTCGATGCAAAATCCAATATCCCATTATCAGACTTTGAGCGTAAATGATATTTACTCACAGAATTTGTACACCTCATCAAGGGTTGCGCAAACTTTCCGCGTATCATTTAGCGACGCGGTTAATTTGCGACTGACAGTTAGTCAGGTACAAAAAGAAAAGGATAGCACGGCGAATGCTACCCTTTGGGATCACGCATATTTGCGTCATGAAATAAATCAATCAGTTAACTTGCCCTCTTTTAGAGGGTCAGTCAACCAAGTCAATAATTTTGACGAGGTTAACCACCGGACTTATTGTCTGTTGGTTGGTTATTGTTCAATACCGCGAGATTGTAACTCTTTGCGGATAATTCTTTTTATCCATGCAGATACAGAAGCGTCACCATCTTGGGCTAACGCTGCTTTGATTCCTTGCTCAAGGGATGGTTCTACTCTTAACGCGATTTGCTTGTTTCCCTTTCCTGCTATTTTAATGGTTGACACTTGGTTTACTCCTGTTTATATTGGATTCATACATCAAGTGTATGACAAGTGTAGACCAAAAACAACAACGCCCCGAAGTGCGGCAAACACTATCGAGGCGTCTAACCACAACGTAAAGGAGGCTTACGCTATGGATACCCCACAGCATAACCAAACTCGCCTTAAATTTACATTCCTAATTGCGTCTGGCACTCAGCGGCTGGTGGATATTCACCCGGTGCGCCTGATTACGGTACTGGCAGATAGCGAAGGAGAAGCCCGTCTGCTGGCAGGCATTCCCTCACTGATATTTGTTTCCCGTCAACCAAGGAATATCGGTATCGATACCCCTTTCAACCGTAGCGATATGTCTACCGTTCAGGGGGTAAACCATGTCTAACCCTGCCCCCCATGACTACTACACCCATAAAAACGGGGAAACCGTTCAGGTGCTGTCAGTCGCCTTTAATCGCGTGACGTTTGTCCGTGAAGGGTATCAAAGCCCGTGCACCATGCCTTTAAGCCGTTTCACTAAAGAACACACCTACGCAGGGAGAGCCTGATTATGTCTGATATCTATAACCACTTGGTACGCAACAACTTTAGCGCTATGGACACGGAGGAACTGAAAGACTTACGCAAGCACTCAGACGGCGCACACAGTGCAGTGATGGCGGCGATGTCCGCGATGGGCGAACTGGCTTTCTGGTCAGCAGACAACGAAAACTATGCTGATTGTCAGGCAAGGGACGATTTACGCCGCATCGGTGAAGCCCTGATGTATCTGCCAAGGATCGCCGAAGCCCTGAATGACACAGCACAGCATGCGGATTTTGAAATCTATCACCGCGAGGGATTCCCGAAATGGTAACGCATATTGATGTCCGTTCAGTGAAAACAGCGGCACAAGGGCAGTGGCAAGGATTGCTGTCTGCCTGTGGGGTAGATGTTCCAGCAAAGGGTAAGCATGGTGCTTGCCCGATATGCGGGGGCACTGACCGCTTTCACTTCATCGACGACCACGGAGACGGTAACTGGCATTGCCGCCAGTGTGATAACCCGCAGTATGGTGATGGTTTTGATTTGTTGGTGAGGGCTAAGGGAATCACGATCACTGAGGCCGTGAAAGCTGTTTCTGATACGCTGCTGTTACCTTTACCCGAACCCAAGCCCGCCAGAAAGGAGGCTCCGAAATCAGAGGCTCAACCGATAGCTGAGAAAGTGAACAAGTTATTAGCTCAGGCCACTACCGGGCAATCCGACTATCTGACTAACAAGGGGCTGCCATGCCCCGATCAAAGGTTACTGAAAGATGGCTCTTTGGTACTGGTCACTCAGGCACTGGACGGCATAATCACCGGCGCTCAGGTCATTAAACCGACGGGTGAAAAACGCCTTGTCTCTGGTACGCAGAAAAAGGGAAGTTTTATCCCCTTATCACCCATCACCGGAACGCCAGACACGATCATCATTACTGAGGGTTACGCTACCGCTTTAACGGTCAGTCAATTGCATGAGGGCTTAGTACTGGCTGCGCTGGATGAGGGTAATTTATCGACCGTTGCCGGGCTGGTGAGAGAACGGTGGACAACAGCGAAAATCATTCTGGCGGCGGATAACGACTGGCATACACCGGACGAACTGGACGACAAAGGCAAGCCCAAGAAGAACGTCGGCAAGATTGCAGCCGAGAAAACCGCCAAAGCGATCAACGGGTGGGTCACGTTACCGCCCACAGAACGCAAAGCCGACTGGGACGATTATCGCCAGCAGCACGGCATTGAGGCAGCAAAGCAGGCATTCAGTCAGGGATTGTATCAGGCAGGGGAGAACGCGCCAGTGTTGAAGTCAGTGGTCGTTAATTTAGATGAACATCGTGAGAAAGCCCGTGATCCGCTGATACCGTTTATCGACGTTCGCCCCGGTGGGGTTTTTTACGTGACACCGAAACTGGACAAAGAAACCGGCGAAATTATTCAGCCTGAACAATGGCTGTGTTCACCGATTGAAGTGATCGGCACGGGCATTGATGACAATGATGAACAGTACCTGATTGCCCGCTGGCAGGCTAAGGGCAACAAGGAACCCGTCATTAAAGGGATTTCGGCAGCCGATATTGGCGAGCGTGAAGGCTGGAGGATACTGAAAGCCGGGGGCGTACAGGTGACAACAAAAAGCAATCTCAGGGCGATTCTGGCTGACTGGCTGATCCGAAGTCACACTCAGGAACTCTGGAGTATCACGGCAAAATCAGGCTGGCATAAAGGCGCTTATATCATGCCGGACGGTTCAGTCATTGGCGTGCCTGAACAACCGGTATTGTTTAACGGTGGCAGTGCCGCAGCAAATGCTTACACCGTTTCAGGTACCACGGAAAGCTGGCGTGAACACGTGGCACGTCTGGCTGACAATAACCCGTTTATGATGTTAGGGGTAGCTACGGCATTGGCGGCCCCGATGATAGGGATGGTGGGGGCTGACGGTTTTGGTGTTCATCTTTATGCCCAATCAACTGCCGGGAAAACAACGACCGCCGATATTGCAACCAGTCTGTACGGTAAAGCGGACGAACAACGCTTAACGTGGTACGGCACGGCACTGGGGATTGCCAACGAGGCGCTGGCGCACAATGACGGGCTGCTGTCACTGGATGAAGTCGGGCAAGGCGCGAACCCTAAACATGTCCACACCTCAGCCTATACCCTGTTTAACGGCAAGGGGAAAATACAGGGGGCAAAAGAAGGGGGTAACCGTCCTTTGACCAGCTGGCGGACCGTGGCGATCAGTACGGGCGAAAAAGATATCCCTACGTTCTTGATGGAAGCCGGGATCAAAATCAATGCCGGGCAGTTGGTCCGGTTGCTGAATATCCCGATGGAAAGGGCCAAGACCCTGCACGGTCTGGACAGTGGCAAGGCCCATGCCGATGCGCTAAAGCGGGGTTGCCGGGAACATCACGGCGCGGCAGGCAGGGCGTGGATTGAATATCTGGCTACCCATCAAGAAGCCGCCAGACAAGCCTATATCGACGCGCAGTCACGATGGAGCAAACTGATACCTGAAAGCTACGGCGAACAGGTGCAACGGGTCAGTGATCGCTTTGCGGTACTGGAAGCCGCCATGCTGTTAGGGCGTGCGGTGACCGGATGGGATGAACGCGAGTGCCGGGATGCCCTGCAATATATCTTTAATGTCTGGGTGGCTGAGTTCGGGACAGGTAACAAAGAACTGGAACAGATTGTCGAGCAGGCCGTTTCCTTTCTGAATGCGCATGGCATGAGCCGTTATGCCCCGCTGCCTTATGACGAAAGGGATCTGCCGATACGGGATTTAGCGGGTTACCGGGAGAAGAAGGGGGGGCATGATGATGCGCCGATTGTTTTCTATACGCTGCCCGGCACGTTCAAACAGGAGATTGCCAAAGGGTTTAACGTGGATATGTTCGCGGATACGTTAGTGAAAAATGGCATTCTCAGGAAGCCAGCCAGTGGAAGGAGTTTTCAGGGCAAGACCCCCCGCCTTAAGCACTTAGGGGGTATCCAGCAACGGGCTTATATCATGGTGTTAGTGCCTGAATCAGACGACGAATAATTTCCCATGTGAGGGCTAAATCGGTTGTCTCAGTTGCCTCAGTTGTCTCATTTTTATTAACTATATGAATTCTAATTATTTTTACTTTTAAATTGAGACAACATGAGACAACAAACAGGGGTTTTGAGACAACATCAAATGGGAAGACGAAAGGACAGTACAGAGAGGCATGATGAAAAAATTACTTAACTTACACTGTCAGAAAGAAAGAGGCTTGATGGGGATGCGGGTGGGGGAATGTGCAAATGCGTGATATGCGGATAATACTCAGTCAATGGGGAACATGGGCCAGTGAGGGAAACAGTGCGGTTGACTGGGCACCCGTTGCTGCTGGATTCAAGGGGTTGACACCCAGTACCCGAAAGACCCGTGCACAATGTTGTGATGATGATGGATTTGCTATTGATGCCGCCGTTCTGCGGTTGAAGAAGCATAATCCTTATCACTACCAGCTGATCGTCTTGCACTACATTAAGGCGCTGCCATTAAGACCCATGGGCGCGAAATTAGGTATTTCCCATAATGAAGTGGCAAAGCGGTTGCAGGCCGCGGAGGGATTTATTGAAGGAGTACTGGCTGTTTCAGATGTGATTTTGGAACTGGATAAATGCGTACAAAAAGAAATCGTCAATTCGGTTGCGTAATTACAAAAGTCAGTATATTGTGATAAGAGTGATAGCAATGTCACACAGCTTATCGAATTTTCAGACCTCGCTTCGGCGGGGTTTTTTGTTGCCTAAAATTAAGAATAAGACTTGCTGTTGTTATCGGTCGGAGTTACATGTGTGTTCATGACGAATAACTGACCAAAAGGTTGAAATTATCATGCTAAAACATGACGATATGACAACAACGGCCTCATGCGTTTTAGAAACTCTGCCTGTGTATGACTGGATTTCTGTTTCAGATGTTTCCACCCTAACGGGGCTATCTACGCCGCGTTGCCAATTGCTTTTAACTCAATTTTGTCTGGCTGGCCTGATGGAAAGCCGGGACGACGACACGTTTTTCAAACGTTGCCCCTGATGGGTGATGTCTTAAGGGGTGAAAAGCTGGTGGATTTGTAGTACCCACCTTTCGCCCTGTCGCTTTCCATAGGTCCAGTCAGCGTCGATTTCGGGAAGAATATTGTGAATTTAAGTGGTATCACATTAATTAACGACGACTCGCTGAATTTTATCAAAACGTTACCGGACAACTGCATTGACCTGATCGCCACTGACCCGCCGTACTTTCGGGTAAAAGACTGTGGCTGGGATAATCAGTGGAACGATGTGGCAGCTTATCTTGCGTGGCTGGACGAGATGCTTGCCGAGTTCTGGCGGGTACTGAAACCCAATGGCAGTTTGTATATGTTCTGTGGTTCGCGTCTGGCCTCCGATACTGAATTGCTCGTGCGTGAACGATTCAATGTGTTGAACCATATCATTTGGGCGAAACCGTCCGGCCCGTGGTGCAGACAAAACAAAGAAAGCCTAAGAGCCTACTTTCCGGCCACTGAACGCATTATTTTTGCCGAACATTACCAAGGGCCATACCACCCGAAAGGCGATGGCTATTTCAAACAATCCCGGGAACTGAAACAGTCGGTATTTAAACCGCTGATCGATTACTTCCGTGATGCCCGAAAAGCATTAGGCGTCACGGCAAAAGACATTAACGAGGCCACCGGAAAGCAGATGGCCAGTCATTGGTTTGGTTATAGCCAATGGCAGCTTCCTAACGCCGAGGATTACCGGAAACTGCAGGAACTATTTTCCCGTATTGCAGCAGAAAAACGGCAGAATGGCGAACTGAACAGGCCGCACGACGAATTGATTGCATCTCATCTGGAATTATCTCGTCGGTATGAGGAACTCAGTCAGGAATACGGGCTATTACGCCGTCCGTTCTCGGTGACAGTGGATGTGCCATATACCGACGTTTGGCATTTTCCACCTGTTCAATATTACCCCGGCAAACACCCATGTGAAAAACCCGCCGAACTCATGACACACATTATTCGCAGCAGTAGCCGTGAGGGTGATGTTGTGGCTGATTTTTTCATGGGTTCTGGTTCAACAATTAAAGAGGCGCTGAAGTTAAACCGCCGTGTTTTGGGTGTTGAATTGGAAGAAGCACGGTTTAAGCGGACTGAGCAAGAAATAGCCAATTTAAGATTCTCTATATAGATATCGATGAACTTAAAAATTGCAAGTTTTGCGGCTAGCAAAATTAACTGGGATGAAAATATATTTTAAGTGAAGATCTCGTTGCTTTAGCAGTAGAATAAAATGACCTCGAATTTTAACCAATTAAAAAGAGAGAGATTTATGTCTGAAGTTAATGCATTGGATAATTGTATTTTTTCTTTTGATCTTGAGGTAGGTACAGGAGAATTTAGGTACCCTCAAGGCGCTCAAGTTTTGGGGTATCTTGCCGATGAGAAATTTGTAAGTAACGGTGTGTATCCTTTTGGTGTTTTAACTAACCTCCAAAATAAAACTGATATTACGGAGTTTTTGTTTTTTACATGGTGTAATGCTAATAAGGCGATTAGCATAAAAGTTTCTTCTGGTAACAATCAAGATGGTTATCAGAAGATGAACAAATTTTTTGAAAAATCACTCACTGTTACTGTCAACGATGAGGTTTATTTCCTTGGAAGCAAGATCATTGTGAGCAATAATGTTGGAACTGACAACACAGTAGAAAATTTTATTGGAATGGAAAAATATGAATACGGTTGCCAATACCGATACTTTGATGCACGAAAATTAGGTACCCTATTGCAACAAAACGTAAATAAAACACTTCATTTTTGCCTCAACTGGGAATAAATCTACACACTGAATTCAAGGCTGCGCATGGCGTGGCCTTTTTCGTATCTGCCACCGCAATCACTCCCAGAACCTCAGTATCTCTATTGCGGCTGGCATCCTATTAACTCACGTGAGGTGAATAATGAAGATATTTACATCATTGATACACCCAAACGGATTTTTTATTCATGCAGATTGGACTGATGATCACTTTTGGGTGTATATGAGTAACGCCATTGGCTGGGGTAAATTCAGCTTGATCAGACGTTCAAAAAAATACAGCTCTACTGGAGGTATTTTTGAATTATCTGAAACGCGAGCGGCACATTTGTTACCGCCTTCGTCAATAGTGTGTTCATCAAATGTGTTATGGCGCTTGCCGGAAGCTCACGAAGTTTTGCTTTCAAAACCGACTTTAGATCAGATGATGCACCAGTGCTTACAATAAGCTCCTCAAGAGCCTTGATTGAATCAGCATGAATACGAATTGTTTGCACTTTTAAAATAGCACTGAGACCGCCATCATCCAGTAAGAAATCAATACCTGCCTCGGTTATCAGGCATGTTTGATTGCTAAAAATGTATTCAACACCATCAAAATTTGCACTCCTTATAAATGGCTGTTGAATCAGACCGTGCATTTCAAGGTAAAGCATGTTGGCTGTAAAATGGTCTTGGTTGTTAAATTTTTTTACCAGCTCATCATGCTCACTATCCTCTAGTGGAGCTGGAAAGGTGTTATACAGAGTGGTTAGAATGTCTAACTGTAATGCTCTGTCATATTTATCTGCATCTATGTCCATTCGCTATCTCCCAGAAGCTAATCAGCCATCACTTCGGTTGATTGATTTTTGGCTGACCTGACAGCTTACCTTAACTATCAATCCATTACTTTTAACCAACTCACAGGGGTAACCATCGTTCACCCCACGGACGCCCATTGTTCAAATGGGGTGGAATATGCGCATGCCAAATAAAGACCCAAGCGGCTTTGAACTGTATCAATGGCTGATACTGCTGCTGCTTTCAGCATGGGGCGGGATAGTCCGCTACATCATCGATATAAAAACCAGTAATGCCCGCTGGAGTTGGTTCGGGGCGGTGGCTCAGGTAGTCGTTTCGGGCTTCACCGGACTGATAGGGGGCTTTATCAGCCTCGAGGCAGGACTGAGCTTATACATGACCTTCGCCAGTGCGGGGATGTGCGGCGCGATGGGGAGTATTGCCCTCACGTATTTCTGGAACAGACTGACAGGTGACCCAAGATGAGCAGAGGCATTCGCAATAACAACCCGGGCAATATTGATCACAATCCTGCTAATAAGTGGCAGGGTCAAATTGGAATCGAAACAGGGGTAAAAAATCCTCGGTTCTGTCTGTTTGAATCACCGGAATATGGTATCCGGGCACTCATGAAGTTGCTGACCAATTACCACAAGGGCGGTCACAACAGCGTATCCAAGATGATTAATCGCTATGCTCCAAATAACGAGAATAACACTACTGCCTATATTAACGGTGTTGCTAAGGCACTGAATGTCGATTCGAATCAGATTCTGGACATCAATAAATCCACGCTGATTGCGCTGGCGAAGTCCATTATCCGGCACGAGAACGGCAGGCAGCCTTATTCCGATGATATCTTCACACGGGCGTTTGAGATGCTATGAGTAATTACCAGACATTAGTGCGGTGTAATAACTGCCATAAGATACACACTGATGCACCATTTGGCGCTGATTTTGAAAATCGCCGCTCTCTGGGTAGGTTTTGTGAACGTTGTGGCGAGTTTGCAGGATATTACGATACGGTTGAAACATGGATATCTACTGCTAAATGGTGGAACCCTCTATCGTGGAGTGGTGGGTATTGGGTAAAGAAAGATGAAATTCAATAGTCAGCACTTCACCCTGGGTGCTTTTGCTGTCGTCGCTGGTCTGCTTTGGTTCTATTACAGTGAGTATCAGGACAAGGCCGAAGAATACGCTAGGTTAAAGCGACAGCATGAAGAACAAATCGCCATCAACACCACCCAGCAAGAGCGCATCAAGCAACTCCACGAATTAGATACCCGACACACTCAGGAACTCACCAATGCCAAGACTGAAATTGACACTTTGCGCACTGATGTTGCCGCTGGTCGTCGCAAGCTGCGCATCAAGGCCACCTGTCCCGTGTCTGAAACCGTTACCTCCGTCAGCGTGGGCGCTACAACCGCCGTCGAACTCACTGGAGAAACTGGATCAACTGTTCTCGATATCCGAGAAGGTATCATCAACGACCGGGCAAAACTAAGATATTTGCAGGATTATGTTAGAAGTCAGTGTTACGAATAGAATAATTACTAATAATTTCAATAAGAAACTATGGAGTGTCTTTTTCTTTGCCTGTAAATTTCAATTTATAAAAAGGCAAAATACGCAAAGGACAACAATATGGAAAGACGCAGTAATTATCTTATAAATCCAATACGAGT
>NZ_JBBMXH010000103.1:0-15675 GCF_037996725.1 Xenorhabdus entomophaga | reverse complement strand
AGTGCTGTTGTTTTTCAGTCAATGTCATGGTGGTTCCCCTTCTCAATAAAAGAAAACACACTATGACAAAAGATTAACCAGTCAGGTATGTGGGGTTAATTAGGCGCTTACCAAATATTAGCGTTATATGCCCGGGGAATGACGACCCGTGATATCGCGGGTGCGTTTAAAGAGTTGTACGATGCGGATGTTTCACCCGCATTGGTTGCCAAAGTGACCGAGGCGGTGAAAGAGCAAGTCACGGAATGGCAAAATCGCCCACTGGATAGCCTGTATCCTATTGTTTATCTCGACTGTTTGGTGGTCAAAGTCCGTCAGGATAACCAGATTATCAATAAATCAGTCTTTATCGCGTTAGGTATCAATACTGAAGGACATAAAGAGCTGTTGGGTCTGTGGATTGCGGAAAATGAGGGAGCAAAATTCTGGCTCAATGTGCTGACAGAGCTGAATAATCGGGGATTGAAAGATATTTTCATCGCCTGTGTCGATGGATTGAAAGGCTTTCCTGAAGCTATCCATACCGTTTACCCACAGACAAAAGTTCAACTGTGTATCGTGCACATGCTCCGCAATAATCTGCGTTATGTATCCTGGAAAGACGCGAAGGCGGTGGTGAAAGATCTGAAACAAATTTATCAGGCGCCGACAGAAGAAGCCGCCCAACTGGCTTTAGAGGCATTAGCCCAACAGTGGGATGAGCGTTATCCTCAAATCAGTAAGAGCTGGCGGGAAAACTGGCCTAATTTATCAACATTCTTTGCTTATCCGCCTGAAATCAGAAAAGTGATCTATACAACAAACGCAATAGAATCCCTGAACAGCGTGATCCGCCATGCAATCAAACGTCGCAAAATATTCCCGTCAGATAATTCCGTGAAAAAAGTGGTCTGGCTGGCGATTCAGGCCGCCTCTAAAAAATGGACGATGCCGATCCAAGATTGGCGTATTGCGATGAGTCGATTTCTGATTGAATTCGGTGACCGCCTAAACGGCCACCTTTAAAAATGAAATGGCGATTACACAAAATACTAAACAAGGTCTGCCAAAGCTCATTACAGGCTCTAGTGAGCCTCTCTATCACCTTCTTATATTCAGTAGAACTCTCCAGTTTTCTGATCAACACGCTTATAGAAATCAGAAAATTGACATGGATCGGAAATGACTAAATTTTTATCGCCTCGATACTCAAGATCTATTTTTTTTATAAGATTAATAGCAGGTATACAGTCATCTAAGCGAATTTTTATATAGTCTCTAATTTTCCTATGATATCCAATTGACTCTAAGTCTACTGCAACAGCCTTATCTCCAAAATAATAGAAATGTTCTGAAATCAATACTTGATCAGAGCGAGTATCACGCTCTAAATTGGTCATATTAAATGAACCATCAGCATTACTATGGTGTGAATCTTCTTGTATCCATTCACCGTTGTCATCGTGATGGTAGATATTGTCTCCCAACATCTGTACATGACTCCCATTTCGAACTGGCTTTTTGATAGAGAACCTAGGATCTTTCCAATAATCATTAAAACTAATTTTTTCAGTAACTTTCATTAAAAGAATACAATTCCTTTTAACTAGTTTTAAATTAGCTCCACCAATTCCTAAAACCCAATCACCTACATTAGCAGACTGCCTAATTTTAGGTTTGCATGTAGCCAACGTACACCTGCCTTGAAATGGGTTAGGGGCAAAACCGAAGTCTCGTGTTATCGCATAGGCATAGAGATGAGAGTTTGGTTCGATTAGCATACAACATTCCTACCTTGGATTTTATCTCGTTCTGTCCCATCGGGATTTTGAAAGCTAGTCTTACCCTCTAATGCGTTGATAATGGAGTCACCTCTCCAACCTACGATAGAGGTTGCATATTTTTCGAGATTTTCTGGTAGTTTGACATCTCCTTTTAAACCATTTTCATATACACCTATGATTGGTTTTCCAAGTTGATGAGCTGCTTTAATTTCCCAGTTTACCCAAGGTCTTGTATGTGTTTCTTTGCCGATAACGACTATAACTTGACTAGCCCATCTCATTTTCATTCTCAGCAAACGCGCTATTGTTCTATCACTAACCTTTTTTTCCTCAACTCGTCGTTGGTTTTCAGGTTTCATTCTTACAGAACTATTTCTTAGTTGATAACCCTTTGTAGCAGCTAAACGTGAAATTCCATCAACACTAGCATCGTCTTTGTGATGATGACTAACAAAGACGTTTTTCCTAATTTCTTTAGTCATTTCTAAACCTTTTCTAAGAGATTGGTTATATCAAAATAATCTCAAGTTATTATTGTCATTGGTAATGATATTTTTGTTTTGGTCTTTTGTTACTAAACTTAGTACGGCATCTTTTGTCAATTTCACATGCGCCACTGTTCTCCATATCCATTAGAGTATAGATTCTTTCTTCTTTAGGTAGAAAGTGAAAAATTTCATCCATGATCCATTTTTCATTATACTTATCTGCAATTTTGTTTTGGTTCATTGTAAACCAAAACAAACACTCTTCACTATTCATTCCATCTCTGTTAGAAAAAATCCAATTTATCCCTCTTTCACATCCGGGGCCTGCAACAACAAAGTTCATCTCAGTAAAAGGGAAAACTGCTATGTATGTAAAATCTATAAATATCTGATATGCAAGAAAGTCCCCAATCCCAGGGAATGATTTAAGATGATTAAATACTTCAAGTTGATTCGTCGCTACTTTGATTCCTTTTACTATCTTTTCTTGGTTGTAAAACACAAACTTTATCATCCTAAGAACCATATCTTTTTCAGTTATACCTTCCTCTACTTCTAGAAATCTTCCAAAACTAACTTTAGGACCTCCTAAAATATAAGCGGCACTAAAAAACACATAGTCTGGATTTGTTATATGTATAGTGTGAGTTTTTTCTCTGATTGTTGTATTGATGTAATCAATACTCATTCTTGAGAAGTCAAAAGGAGCGTTAATTTTCGTTAAGGTGCTACTTTTGTTTATAACTCTAAACAAAAATGAATTAAGAAGCTTATTATCATAAGTTACATAATTATTTTTAATTACATTTTTTAATAACCACTTTGTTTCTCTATCCCATATTCTTTTCGTATTTACAAATTTATACTTCTTCAATATTTCGTCATTTGTCCAAAAAGGAGGAAGGTTAAGTATTTCTTTTTTATAATATATGGATGTTCGCTCTCGTTGATGATGAAACCATTCCTTAATAACATCCTCATTCAAACTAGGATTAGCGTTTTTTATTTTCTTTTCTCTGACATTACAAAAAAGTTGATCATTTTTACTATTCACAGAATAATACCTCTTCTAAGAAAGATTTAAATTTATTTATTCCTATTATATCATTATTAAATTGATAATCTGCTTTTGTTTTATTTTCACTTATATGCTTGTCAATATCATAATTCTCATAATCATTGTCTTTTCTGTTGATATAAACCACAGTAAAATGGTTATTCTTACACCATAAAAACTCTTCATTAGACCTTATGTCAGTAATGATTATATTTTTTTTAATTTTTCCATTTTCTTCCAAGAATTTTATCTCTTCTGAGAGCATTCTAATAAATATTTTTTCTTCAATATTTCTTAGATTGTTGAGGTTTAGCCATATATCTCTGGGGGAGTGATGGATGGATTCACCTGTAGGTAACGTAATATTTAGTGGTAACATTTTTTCTTCAGGAGGATAGTCTTTTTCCATCCATGGATAAATATAGTTGGCTAATTTCTTAAGTTGGTCGCTAAATGATAATCTAATAAAATTGTGATTTGATATTAAATAATCGGCTAGGAAATCTTTACCACTACCTGACACCCCCATAAATGCAATTTTCATATATTTTCCTTAGTGACTTTATTAAAATGATTTGAACTTACACTTAAGTTAAAATCATCACTTAATTTGGTGGTTAATACGATTGGTTGATTAAATTTTTCTTGAAAAATATATGCTAAAGTTGCTTCTGCGTATCCCCAAAGTAAGTTGCCCTCAGTTTTTACAAAATGTTTATAGAATATATCCTTTAACCCCTCAGATTCATTATTAATTGTGTTTATTTTGGTAGGTTCAGATGTTATTTTTTTCTCTAGAAATGAAACTATATCATTAAATAAAAACTTTGTTCCAGGTACTGATGGAGGGAATATTATTTCATCATTATTTATGAGATTTATTATTTGTTGCTCTTTCTTTTTTAATATTTCTTCAGCTTGTTGTATTCTGTTTTCGTAAATATGTAGGTTTGTGACTGATTGATGCAGGTATCCTAACTGTATTTGGCTGTCAACTTCTCTTTGCAATATGGAAAGTACCATTTCTTGAAGTAAGCTAAATTCAAAAATATTTATATTACTTACACCAAATATCAGATCTCCACTTCTTTGAATAATTTTAATATTTAGCTTTTTGTCTGGAGTGATAAAGAAGTGTATTAAATTATTACAGGGTATATCTAAACTATTTTCTAAATTGTATACATTTCTGAGACTTTCATTAGTATCTCTGTCGGGCATGTATAAACTAATGACTGCACGTCTAGTAAAGATTCCGTCTTCTTTGAACTGTTGTATAACATTTTCTAATTGTCCATAGGCATATAGCCTCTCTCCATAAGCTGCTCGCCAAATAACACCATCATCTGAATACTCGGGTGCCCTCGGGAGAAAAAAAGTTAGGTATGGTTTAATCCTGTTGTCACCAGCTAGAACCCACATAGTTTCAGCGAAAGTGGAGAATATGTTGTTTTTTCGGCCAACTAAACTTAAATGCCTTGATCTCGGGTTCCGCAAGATCATACTGACATCATAGATACTTACCGCATCCCCGTTCCTAGTAGATACTCTGACACCTTCAGTGAGCACTTTTTCTAGGACCTTCATTATTACATCGTTAATAGTTTCTCCGTAAACGACGTGCATAAACAAAACCTCATGCTATGAAATAGACATTTTCTTAGTTGATAGAGTGTTTTCATAGATTTCGCATTATTGTAATGTGGGTTAAGAAGGCTGCTGTTAACTCATAAATAATTTTCTTCTATAACACGTAACAACCTTTAAGAAAGTTATTAGCTCTACATTGCTCTCAGTTTTATACTTTACAGTTATCATATACGTGCAGTTGGTGTTGGGGAAGAGATTAATTGCATAATTGCCTACTACTTATCACATAATTTAATGAATTAACTGTAATGTCGTTACTGCCACAAATCAGAGGAGGTCAAAGGGCATGAAAAGGAAGCAGTGGACACCAGCATTATCACTGTTATGCCTGCCGTAAAACCTTTCAACTAAACTATACCTACCAAACCTGCAAACCCGGAATTAAAGACCAGATTGAGAGTATGGCAGTGAATAACGGCGGTATCAGAGACACCGCTCGTGTCCTGAAGGTGGGCATCAACACAGTGCTTCGCATGTTAAAAAATTTGAACAAAAACAGTAAATTAAAAGGCCTCTGGCGGGAAGTGAAAGCCAAATTATCTGTGAAATTGATGAACAATGGTCATTTGTCGGTAACAAGAAGAATCAGCGCTGGCTCTGGTATGCCTGGGAACCTAATGAGAAACAGATAAGCACATCGTGTTTTGTTAATGGATACAACTTCTCAAGCTTCAAATAAATCTAACATTAATACTTGTTTTTAAGGCTTCGCAGCCCAACATGGATTTTATAAGTGTAATAAAATCATGAGACTAACTATGGAAAAGCGAGTATTTTTCAGTTTTCACTACCAAGATGTAATCGATTTTCGAGCAAATGTCGTGCGCAATCACTGGAGAATGAAACCAAATAGAGAGCAAGCAGGTTACTTCGATGCATCTATCTGGGAAGAAGCAAGGAAAAAAGGCGATATTGAATTAAAACGTCTTATCAATGGAGGGCTAACAAATACCAGTACCACGTGCGTTTTGATTGGATCTCAGACTTACCTCCGCCCATGGGTTCGTTATGAAATCTTTAAAAGCTTTAAACGAGAAAACAATCTACTAGGGGTTCACATCAATAGCATCAAAGGCAAAGACAGTGCCACTAAAGAGCTTGGAAAAAATCCTTTTGATTATCTTGCTGTGGAGTGGAGTGAGTCAGGTAAAACAGTCACAATGCTTGAATGGAAAAATGGTAAATGGAATCCGTATACTCAAATTGATGGTTCGGCAAGCTACCGACTGGAAAATCTAGCACCTGTTGAATATCGAGGCAAATGCATTCAGCTATCTAAGCTTAAAGCTGTATACAACTGGGTGGAAAATGATGGTTACAACAATTTCTCTGATTGGGTGGAAGGTTAATGGCAAGTTTAAATAACCAACCTATAGATCTCTTTATAAGAGACTTCGTTAAAGAGCTTAACGAGAATAACGCCGCAATATTTGCTGGGGCAGGTCTATCCGTACCTGCTGGTTATGTAAACTGGAAGCGACTGTTAACCCCATTAGCTGAAGAGCTGGGAATCGATATTGAACGCGAACATGACCTAGTGAGTCTTGCTCAATATCACAATAATGCGAATGGTAGGGGAAAACTTAATCAGCAATTGATGGATGAAATAGGGGTAAGCCGAGAACCAACAATCAACCATAATATTCTCGCTCGATTGCCGATTTCAACATATTGGACGACTAATTATGACAAGCTTATTGAAAAAGCACTAGAGCAGGCAGGGAAAATCCCAGATGTTAAATACACAACCAACCAACTAGCGATAACTAAAAAAAAGCGAGATGCAGTTGTCTACAAAATGCACGGTGATATCGACCATCCAGATAAAGCTGTAATAACGAAAGATGACTATGAACGTTACCAAATGTCATTTGGGCCTTTCATCAATGCATTAAGTGGTGATCTAATATCAAAAACATTTCTTTTCCTTGGCTTTAGTTTTACTGATCCGAATCTCGATTATGTTATGAGTCGAATTCGAATTCATTTTAATGAACATCAACGGCAGCATTACTGCATATTTAAAACATGTAGTCGAACAGACTACGACAATGACGAAGACTTTAACCATGCAGAGATTAAACAACAACTAGTCATTAACGATCTGAAGCGGTTCCAAGTCAAAGTTCTCTTAATCGACAGCTACGACCAGATAGCTACGATTTTGAGGCGAATCGAAATGACTTATCGATGTAATACCATTTTTCTGTCCGGGAGTGCTCATGTATTTGAACCTTGGACACGAACTAAAGTTGAAGGATTTTTGTGTAGATTAGGGCATATCCCGATTGAAAAAGGATATCGTATTTCATCAGGAATCGGTTTAGGCATTGGAAATGCTTTGATTACAGGGGCTATTCAGAAGGTATATCAAAATCACGGTGATAGTATTGCTGATCATCTAATAATGAGACCATTTCCGCAATACATCAAAGAGATAGATGAACGGCAAAGAATATGGAGACAATACCGTCAAGAAGTTATTGGTTATGCTGGTATTGCAATTTTCTTCATGGGTAACAAAAGCGAAGGTGATAAGGTCGTTGTAGCCGATGGATGCATCAAGGAATTTGAAATTGCACATAATCTCGGTCTTGTTGTAATTCCAGTTGGGGCAAGTGGTCATGCTGCACAAGATATATTTAAGTCTATTAAAGCTGATTACACAAAATACTATCCCCAAGCTGATGCAGCATTCTTGGAGTATATTGAACAATTAAACAACACAACAGACGATCCTGAAACTCTCTTATCAAGTCTTCTTGCAGCTATAGACCTTGCCTCAAAATTTCAAAAACAAACTTAATGTCTTACTATTCCACTATACGGATACATCAATATCCGTATAGTGCTTTGCAAGTGTGTTCAAAATTAGCCACAATCTGTTATAAATTGAAAACCCATGTCCCTGACTGTAATACACTCATTTAGAGTTGATACTACTTTCTCTAAACATTACGCACTGAGATCATGGCATATTTTTGCCCTAAAGCGAGCAAAAAAATACATAGAAAAGTAAAGTCATTTAAATATACAGATTCAAGAAGCAAAAAAACTCTGGGGCATAAAAGGGGGCATAAAATAATATAATTAAAATAAATTAAATATATTCAAAATGTTATATTTATTTACTAGTCCCGCCCTGAGACGGATGTCGGGAATTAATGACAGAGGATTATTTTCTCTTGCTTGCTTATGTTCTTCCATAGCATGAGCAATATTTGCACTCTCACTCTCAGTCATCGGCTTTGGGTAAACTGGCCAGTCCGATTGCCATGATGTGTCAACTTCTATTGTGCTCTTAAGCACACGCTTTTTAGTGTCACTTTGAGCTTGTATCTTTTCGTTCATCTTAGAGGCATGCAACAAACCACACCCCACTTGCTTAGAAGCGAAAGCAGCAAGACCTGCCCATTGGAAACGGTCATCTTCCAACCATATTTTAGCGTAAGCTGCATTAATACGTTTGTTTCGTTCTTTGGGATCGGTGATTAATTTACCGCCCGGTGCGACAATCTCTTCGGCTTCTTTCTGATATCTGCGCCAAACACATTCACAGGTGAGTATCGGTACATCAATGACTTTAATTTGTTTTCCATCTTTTTCTTCGAAATGACAGTCACATGCGGCCACTGATTGAGTGCTTTTGTACAACTCCATGCCATCGTATTTATGTTTTTTAAAGACTTCGGTCATTTACGTCTTCCTGATTAAAATAGGTTTAATATCATTTCGTTATTAAATTGTTTATATCCATCATTCGCCTCAACCATATTTTTATGAAGCACAATCGTTAGACTGACTCAGACGGATTAATTTTGACGGTAAAGGGTATACTTGTTAAACCTTTTTCAAGATTTATCCCATCACTATCACTCGTTCCCGAATGCACCATTTTGTTATTTGTCAGCGTGTAAGGCACATTAGCTATAGGTTCATTGGTGTAGTCTCTGACAAGTTTAATGTGTAAATCATTTTTAAGTATTTCTTGGCAATTATGACCATAAATCGAACTCTCATCACTCATCACTCTTTCTCCTGTTCTTTTTCTTGTTCCATCGCCAGTAGGTAATCCCGACTGGATATTTTTTCAATACGCTGTCCGGCGTCGAGTTTTTGTCTCAACCACTGTTCAATCCGTAGCTCTAAGCTGCCTTCAGGCTTATCCAGTTGCTTCGCCATCGCGCCGTGGTTTTCCCATAAATCACAATACAGTGAACTGGTTAACACTTTCAGTCCGTAGGGAGAGCGTAACCAGACTGCCAGCAAGTGATCACCCAATGTAAACGGGATTTCGCTGTTACCTTCGCTACACGGTTCGGGACGGCAAAACCGCATCGGTTGCGGCCTGTCTATCATCAGTTCTGTGACAGGCGACAGCATCAGTGACCAGTCGCTGGGCGTAAAGGCAGGCACCAGTGCGCCAAATATCCGTGCATCCATCATGCGGAACAGCACCGGTTCGCCATTCATCATGACCCATTGCCGCTGCTGCCAGTGCCTAAGTTGTTCCTGCCACGGTGTATGACTGCGGTAAGCCCAACCCCAGCTGTTGTCACTGAGTGCATGGCGATCCAGTGCTTTCCCTATTTGAGAGAGTTGATTAGCCTTCGGCTGCACCAGCCATGGACTCTGTTTCAACATATTGCGCATCGGGGTACCGCTATACAGCGGAAATGCCTGCTCAACCCAGTCATGATGGTAAAATGGTTCTACAGGATCCGGTTTAGCCAGTGAATTGAGAATAAAAAATACGGGCGCTTTATTGGGTTCACTCAGCCAGGCTTGCCAGCTTATTGCGGAATCGGTGCTCTCCATCGTGATAACTCTTTCCATTGTGTTTACTCTTTGACAGGTTTAATGACTAAACTGGCATCCTCTTGTGCCAGTACAGCACAAGCCGGTTTCACCGGAAATTCAATGGCCGGAAGCGCTTCCGCCATCGGGAGTTGCCCTACTTGTGAGAATGGCGCGACGCCTTCCGGCAATTGCAGTGAAATTCCGCGCCCACTGCCGCCTGAACCCTGCCCGACATTAATCATTGAAGACAAAATGCCAGCTGGCGTGACTTTCAGAAAACTGCCGCCCACTTTCAGCGTGATTTCAGCTGCAGCTTCCAGCACCACCTTACCGCCACTTTTTAGGTGAATTTCCTGTCCGCTGTCAATTACGGTGGCATCTCCGGTCTGGATATGTTGGCTACCGGCAATCCGGTGGGATACATCACCTTCAGTGGTGATTTTGCGTGAACCGGCGACCTGATGATGGTCATCGGCGCGGATATCGTGGTAACGGTTGTTATCGATGCGGCTCTTCTGGTCGTGTTTGATATGCCAGAGCACATCATTTTCAATCTGGGCGGTAAAATCTTTCTGGCCGTGGAAATAAATTTCCTCACTGCCTTTGGCATCTTCAAAACGCAGTTCGTTAAAACCTTTGCCTTTGTGGGTTTTGGTTTTAAACGTGGTGCGGGTTTTTTCTGCCGGTAAATCCAGTGGCGGGCGGTTCAGGCCGTTGTAAACACAGCCGGTGACTATCGGACGGTCAATATCGCCGTTGAGGTAAGAGATAATCACCTCCTGCCCGATACGCGGTATCGCCATAAAGCCAAAACCGTTACCGTTCCAGCCCTGAGCCACCCGTACCCAGCACGAAGCGCCATCATCCGGTTGATCATAGCGGTTCCAGTGAAAATGTATTTTAATTGCGCCGTCTTTGTTGACGAAGATTTCTTCACCTTCTGGCCCAACGACCATCGCGGTTTCATCACCATCGGCTAAGGGTTTGTAGTGGAACGGTGGACGCCAGTCAGCAAGACCATCGATAAAACTGAACTGGTTGCTGAGTGTCGTACCTTCTCCGGCATCACTGCCCAGTGCCTGCGGGCAGAGTCCGTGGTGACTGATACCAACAATCTGCCAGCGCACATTAAGCGGCTTGTGGGGATGACTTTTTATCTCGAAGATTTTGCCCGGCCGCAGTTTGATGCAGTTACTGTTGCCACTGCCAGTTTGTTTCTGGTTATCCTGCGCTTCCTGACGGTATTTCAAAAACGGTTTGGCGGCAGCGTCTTTCTGAAAACGGCCATAACTTTCAAATACGGTATAAGGGGTCTGGCTGCCGAATTCGCGGAAGCCTTTGCTGCTGTACATATGGGAGAGGTGATAGCGCGGGTTCTCCGGATTGTAATCTTTGTGCAGGCTGCGCTGCGGGCTCATCCCGACACCCAGTCGTACCTGATAAATAGTATCAACACCGTAGGCCGTTTCCGGTTGTGGCTGGTATTGCAGTGGTAATCCAGCAGTCATCCCCAGATGGCTGTCGCTGAAAAACAGCGTTTCATCCTCAAACCAAAAACTAATTCCCTCTTCTGCCGCTAACCGGCTGAAAAACGCATAATCGGATTCGCGTTTCTGGGTCACATATTCCCTGTCCTGATGCGTATCGTAAAGTTTGGAATTGGCTTTCACCCGATGCTTTTTCAGCAAGCTGTTTAATATAGCGGGGACATTTTGCTGATGATAAATCCGACTGTCCTGATTTAATGTCAGACGCCAGCAGGCCGGGCGCACAGTGATGGCATACCGTGTTTTATTGCCATCAGTACCGACCCAGTCAGCATGGGAAATGATGCCGGTGATTTTGCGTTGCTCAGTTGTACCGTTAAAGACCTGCAACACTGCTTCCTGCATCAGCAGAGAAGTTAAATCAATCTCCGCCTGCGGTTTAAACGGATTTGCATTACCGGCTCTGACTAACGTCATATTCAGGGTAAACAGTTCTGATAACCCCTCTTGCAGGGAAAATTCGCCGACTGCAAAGGTGTCTTCCGGCACGCCTGCGATTTGGCAGATAAAACGTAATCCACTTTTCATCTTGATGTTTTCCTTCTGATTTATTGGCCTGCGTTCCTTAATACTTCAATGTGTTACATTTCCGGGCGTAAGCCGTCGACATGCCAGAACTGCCACAGCACATTGCGACTGTCCGGAGTAAAAATTTCCAGCATGACAAAGGTGGACTGACTGATAAAACAGGACAGTGCCTGATTGATTAAACGGCAGAAGCGGTACATTTCGCCAGCATTGCGGTAACAATCCGGGTTCAGAGTGAAAGCTAAAACATACCCGCGAACCGGTCGTCCCATCCGCATCCGGTCAGTCAGGCGTTCTTCGACCCGCACAATGCCCTCAATATGTTGTCGGAACTGGCGACTCAGCGGGCGATTTGTCTCGGTATGTGGGTCAAACAGACGGAGGAACTGTTTCAGGCTGTCGGTGGCAAATAACATCACCGGCGGACTGGAGAGGCAGGACAGCAACGGCCAGCCACTCTTTCCCTGTAGCAGCGGCGGATAATCGGTATTGATCGGAGTGATATTCTGCACATCAAGATGAGGCGGCGCACTTTCCTGCGTCACCGTGAGCGCTCCCTGTGGCAGTGTCAGCGCTTGTTCGTGGTAGCCGGTGAGATGACACGCGATTGCAATAGTCGGTAAGTTATTGGCGGGTTTACCGGTCAAATCAAAAAAGTTCAGCCGGTGCTGAGTTTTGCTCAGAAAATCCTGCGTGGTCTGAATCTGGTAGTAAAAATAATCCGGTTGTTGGTCATCATCAAGGAAATACCCGGCTGGTGCAAACTGCTCAATCGGCAGCCAGCGATAAGGTATACCGCGTTGTTCATCATCTTCAGGCTGTTGTACTACCTGAGTCTCGCGCAATCGGAATAATCGTACCGATTCACCCAGCGGCACCGGGTAACTGTGATTATCCGTTTCCAGCAGAATGGGCAGGCTAGTTTGGTTTTCCAGATGAATGGCAGGCACACAGCCTAACAAAAATGCCCCATCAACATCATTCAGCGGCAATTCACCTTCGAAGCGCAGGATCAGCTCAAATGTGCCATCGTCATTCAGCGGTACTTTGGCACATTCCTTGCTGATATCCAGTGTCACAAAATTATAAAGTTCGGACAGCGCATAATATTCCACCAACGGTTGCAGGCCGGAATAGGTACTTTTAGGCATCGGTAGCAACGGCTCGTCAAGCAGACTATGCCAGCCATAAGGAAACGCACTGAGTTTCCGCCGTTCGCCTTGTGCGTTCAAACTGACGTCACAAATATGCTGATCCAGCCACAGGCTAAGCTGAGCTGCTCTCCCTGTATCGGTGCCAAGAAAAAAGGTCAGTGATCCGCTTTGCCATACCGAAGACACGGAACCGGTCTGACATAGCGTCAGAATAATTTCGCTATGAGTACCACTCTTTTTCACCGTGCGATGTTGCACAATCAACGGTTCAATATGCAGGGAGCGGCAGGTTTTAAAATCGAGCAACTGTCCGTTGAGACTGGCAGATACCGACGTTCTGATCGGAATATCGGCCGTCCCCTGATGCTCGCCATCAGCAGGCGTAAACTGCAATATCGTTGTCGGAGGAATAGGACACAACGCTAATGGCCAGATACGCGAGAGTAGGCCGAGGATAATTTCAGGAAAATCATCGTCCAGTTTATCCCGTAGATTGGCAATCAGGAACGCAAAAGCTTCAAAAACACGTTGAATATCGGGATCGTAGGATGCGGTCAGAAAATCGGATAAGTGCGGCGAGTCTTTCGCGATGCACTGTGCCAGCTCCCGCAGGTAAGCACGTTCTTGCAGGTACAGAGATTCCTTGTTGTTTATCATTATATTGACTTTATTATGTTATATTTTTTTATCCAGCAGGTTAATTTATTGTACACATTCATCAGTAAAATTAATTAACCAATTAGATGGAGTTTTCACCTGATTTTGGCAGAATATGGGGAAATAGCGGAATACGCACAAGAATTCAGGCAAAAATAAGGCTGACAGGAATCATTAACGGTTTGACTCTTTCCCACCCAACCGCTAATATCTTTTTCTACAAAAAATGATCTGATGCCTGAAAAGATCAGCGTTAAGCGGCGAAATAAAACTCCTGTAGCCTGAAAGGGAGAGCAAGCATTGCGGTACATCTGCCCACCTTTGGAAGCAGATATTGTCAAGACACCTAAACCCTCGTCTGGCAATGAAGGTCTCTTAAACTAAAAATACGCCCAAAAGGTGTTTTTATATTGTCAATCAAGTGTAGTGAACATTAGGTCATGCACTGATCTTTCATATCAACATAAACTCTATTTTCCTTTATCTTCAATGAATAACAGGATGACTTTTGTTCATCCGGTTCATACTTATCACGATCACTGTCTGAAATACTCAGTGAACAATTTTTCTACGCCAAAATAATTAACCCGAATTCTGCTTAAGCCATCATTGGAACATCTTCTTCTAAGTAGAAAACTTTCAGTGATGGTTTTTTCAATTTAAGGCAGTAAGCAATCAGTCCACCTAAAACGGTTAACATAAATCCTTTTATACTTCGGTGACGCGAATGCTCTATCTGAGAAATCAATTTTAATTGCCCATTAATCGTTTCAATAATAAAACGCTTTTTTAACATTATCTTATCCCACTCAGCTTGCATGCACGCTTTCATGTTGCGCCGTTTTTTCGTGATGAAAGTGACATCGGTTTTGGCTAAATCGTCCGCCAATTCCTGGCTGAGATAACCTTTGTCACCGTAAAGAGAACCCGTTAATTCTTTTGATAATTCACGAACAGGTTCCCGATCATCCACATTACCCGCAGTCACTTTAAGCGCTAGAATTTCCCCCTGATGATTGACAACCAAGTGTAATTTGAAACCGTAAAACCAGCCCATTGAATTTTTTCCGCGCTTTGCTATCCCCGCAAAGACCTTATGTCGAGGGATGCGAATGTTATGGCAGACACTCAAACGGGTGGAATCAATAAAAGCAATGCCTGTGGGTTTCCCTTTTAATTGAGTCAGATAGCTACATAGTGGCACCAAAACGGAAGGTGCCACACTGACAAAACGAGGATAGCTGACCAAGGTTGGAAAATCCTTATGGTGATATTTCCAAATATGTTCTAGATAAAAATTTTTAAAATCACGGTAATGCGACAGATGAAAAAGGATCAAAATGGTCATGATTTCACTGGGATACATATGGCCTTGTCGGCGACGTAAACGATGCCCGCTATCGAGACAAAATTGTTCCCATTGAGGGATGAAAAGACGACAAAAATCGTCGACATCGCAGAAAATTTCAACTAACTTGTCCATAGCCTGTTCCACCTCGGAGCTGTTTTTGGTGTGCACCAAAACTTTGCTCCTGGAACAGGCTTCTCGTCAATGTCTTATCCAGAATTCGGGTTAGCTAAAGCGACTGTCGCTTTCATAAATCCACAGCGTGAAACCAGTGGGTGAGCCCCGCTTAAAAAGATCAAAACCGAAAAGAACATGGGGAGCCTCTCGGTTTTTTAATCAATTATTGCTAAGGTCCATAAAAATGCATCAATGTTTCAAGCATACCCCAATCTTCTTTCGTTAATTCTCTTTTTTCCATTTTATCGTACCTATAGCGTATCCCTTTCATTGGAATACCATATGGATGGGTTCTTGCCGAATCCATTAAATCATCAATATCACT
Source organism: Xenorhabdus entomophaga (assembly GCF_037996725.1). NCBI lineage: Bacteria > Pseudomonadati > Pseudomonadota > Gammaproteobacteria > Enterobacterales > Morganellaceae > Xenorhabdus > Xenorhabdus entomophaga. The sequence continues at coordinate 181 of NZ_JBBMXH010000103.1, read as the reverse complement.
CTTGTGTATTAATGTTCTTTTGAGTAGCTGATAAAGCATTTCTTCCGCATCTTCACGTTTTAGCATTTCCATATAGCAGAATCAACATAACCTGACACATTCGATGTGCTCGGTGAACAACTCATCAACTGAACATCTTTTTTGTCTTCTTATCGCTTTTGCCCCACTCCATTTGTGTTCT
>NZ_JBBMXH010000102.1:0-15686 GCF_037996725.1 Xenorhabdus entomophaga | reverse complement strand
GACCGTTTTAGGTGGACTGATTGCTTACTGCCTTAAATTGAAGAAACCATCACTGAAAGTTTTCTACTTAGAAGAAGATGTTCCAATGATGGCTTAAGCAGAATTCGGGTTAATTATTTGCTTCTCGACTGGCTGTTCATTTATCAACCCATTGCTTCCCCGTTAACTATTTTTCTCTCTTTATTACAATATTTATCTGACTTATCTTTTATCTTACAGCTTTACTTTGTTGACCACCTGTTCTGCCCTTTACCATATATCTCCTGAAATATACTCACATTAACGCGATTGATTACTCACAAAACACAACAAAGATCAAAAAGAAACCAACAAGTACACATTATCAGCAAACAAACAGTTATTATTATTTTCCGCTTTGACAAACGTAAAAAGTACCGTTAATATGCACCCGTCTTAAGGAGTTCCTCCATAGTTCAGTCGGTAGAACGGCGGACTGTTAATCCGTATGTCGCTGGTTCGAGTCCAGCTGGAGGAGCCAAAAATTATGAAGAGCCTGATTAGTTTTGCTAATCAGGCTTTTTGTTTTTCACCTTCCTGTTTTTTTCTCCTTCTTACTTTCTGGCCCTACTGATAAGTTCTCACGGCAGAGTTTTTTCTAAAACAGGCAAAAAGACCAAAAAAGACACACACAGTACACATTATCAGCAAACAAACAGTTATTATTATTTTCTGCTTTGACAAACGTAAAAAGTACCGTTAATATGCACCCCGTCTTGAAGGAGTTCCTCCATAGTTCAGTCGGTAGAACGGCGGACTGTTAATCCGTATGTCGCTGGTTCGAGTCCAGCTGGAGGAGCCAAATTCAATTCACCCTCGTGTTGTTACTTCTATTCTTTCCTTTTTTGATACGATATATTTCCTCTGAATACCCTAGTAAATATAAAATTAAAATTCTAACCTTCCAAAATTCACAGGATTTTTTCATTCAATAATAGCTATTTAGCTATTTTCGTTTTATCATTCTCCTCCGGCTTTAAGGAGTGCTGAATCAGCATCCATCATTTTCTCACCTTTATTCTGGAGCCGGTTCCATGACCACTGAATCATACACAATTAAAATCCGCCGCCCTGACGACTGGCATGTCCATTTCCGCGATGGTGATATGCTAAAAACTATCGTTCCCCATACCAGCCGTTTCTTTGGCCGAGCAATCGTCATGCCCAACCTCGCCCCCCCAGTAACAGATGTTGCCAGCGCCAAAGCCTATAAGGAGCGGATAATCGCAGCTATTCCGTCAGATCACGATTTCCAGCCTCTTATGACCTGTTATCTGACTGATTCAACAAACAGCATACAAATTGAAACAGGCTATAAAGAAGGGATTTTTACCGCCTGTAAACTTTATCCCGCCAATGCAACAACAAATTCCAGCCACGGTGTTTCCGATGTCAAAAAGATCTACCCATTATTGGAAACTATGGAAAAAATAGGCATGCCCCTGCTGATTCATGGTGAGGTCACCGCTTCCCATATCGATATTTTTGATCGCGAAGCACGCTTTATCGAACAAGTGATGGAACCACTACGCAGGCAGTTTCCCGGACTCAAAGTTGTTTTTGAGCATATTACAACTAAAGAAGCCGCAGAATACGTTCTTGAAGGTAACGATAAATTAGGTGCTACTCTGACACCACAGCATTTGATGTTCAACCGCAACCATATGCTAGTTGGTGGCATTCGCCCCCACCTTTACTGCTTACCGGTACTAAAACGCAACATTCATCAAGAGGCATTGAGGGCAGCAGTTGCCAGTGGCTGTAATCGCTTTTTCTTGGGTACAGATTCAGCCCCCCATGTACTACACCGCAAAGAATCCTCTTGTGGTTGCGCCGGGGTTTTCAATGCCCCTACCGCTCTGGCTGCCTATGCCACTGTTTTTGAAGAAATCGGAGCCATGGAGCATTTTGAATCTTTCTGCTCCCTGAATGGCCCAGCATTTTATGATCTGCCAGTTAATGACGGCTTTATCGAACTTACACGTAAGCCGACACCCGTTGTTGAGTATGTTGAGTGCGGTAATGAAAAGTTGATTCCATTCCTTGCCGGAGAAGATGCCGGATGGGATATTAACCTATGTGAGTGATTTTTTACTGCTGACCGTGCGGAAATAAAGGACGATTTCCGCACAATCATCTGTTTTATAAAAGAAATCGAAGGGCTTATAATTATTTCCATCAATAATGATGAAAAAATTCCGTTCTTTTCACTTCTTAGATTGGCAAAAAGGTTTATACTGCTACTTGCTCATCCTAGATGGGTGGTTTTTGCTCTTAGTCAATTATATCAATAATGATGCTGTAGTCTGATTAGGAGGTTACATGGACAATAAAAATGAAATAATCCAAACTCATCCTGTTGTAGGCTGGGATATCAGCACCGTTGACGCCTATGACGCCATGATGATACGTCTTCATTACGCGTCCTCTCAAGATCAAAACCCAGAGAATGTCAGCGTTGACAAAACATTGTGGTTAACAACAGGGGTGGCCAAACAACTTATCCTCATTTTACAAGCCGGAATTGAAAAAATAGAAGCATCAGAATACAGTCAACTCGATCACATTAGACATTAACAATGAATTTAGGTACTTTCCTTCAACCCATTTGGGCACTCAATATACTGAGTGTCCAAGATAGACAACCGAACGAATATTAATCAATAAAATTATCCACCTAGTTCACTATTCTTTATAATCCTGTATTATACGGCTTTCTTCATCCAGCAATAGCTTAATTGTTAAACTGATTTTCTAAATAACCTATTTTTAAATAACCATTTTTTCAAATAACCATAGTAGAACAAGGATGTTCAAGTAATGAAACTATTAGTCATTGAGGAATGTCATTATACACGCTTAGGAATTATCGAATTTCTAAAAGAAAATACGGATATTTTTCCTAAAGAAGCGACGTCAATTCAAGATGCCATCAATATCCTGCCTGTCTTTTCTCCGGATGTTATTCTGGCAAATTTAACAAATTATGGTCACTATAGTGATAGTTGCGAACAACTGAAATTATTTATTTCATTAGTTAATGAAGCACGTATCTATACTTATATTGACAAACCCTATCCTTTTGAAAAAACACCTATCCAATTGACAAATAACGATTTTATTCTATCGAAAAAAAACCTGATGATGCTACTTAATCGCCTAAAGGAAATGACATCATTTGATATTCAACGTTATTTCTCTAATTTCAATATTCACAGCTCTATTTTTAGCCGTCAGGAAAATCGTGTCATCTATTATTGGATGTTAGAAACCAACACTCATAAAATAGCCAAGATACTGAAAGTCAGCAATAGTACAGTCTATTCTCACAAAAGGCATATTATAGAAAAAACAGGCGTTTCTAATAAAATAGAGTTAATTTTTATTTACAATATATTTAAATATTTTTGTTAAGTCATTTAAATAAATTTCTTTAGCCTAAATGATATTTAATTATTTAGGCTAATTCATCAGTACTGTGGGCTAACTAATTAAAGAGTATTTATGCCCACCGACTTCAAATTGCAGTCAACAAAGCGGCAATTTGAAAGGCGATGGGTATACATCACTTAATGGATTGCAAAGATGTAATATTCAAACCATCATTTAAACGATAGCGGGACTTATTAAAAATTTTAGCCCCATTCTCTCTTCCTGCCCGACGAGCGCGCTGTTCGTTTTCCGGTAGTCTCATCTCTTCACTACAAGCATCTCCGCAACAACCTTCGAAACGCTCTGCACAGGATGGGCACTGGATAAACAACAAGTGGCAACCATCATTCTTGCAGTTGGTATGGCTATCACATGTCGCTCCACACTGGTGGCAGTGCGCAATGACTTCTTCAGAGATACGCTCGCCCATACGCTCATCAAAGACAAAGTTCTTACCAATAAAGCGAACTGGCAGCCCTTTTTCTTTCGCTTTGCGGGCATATTCAATAATGCCACCTTCTACATGATAGACTTTGTTAAAACCATTATGCAGCATATAAGCACTCGCTTTTTCACAGCGAATTCCGCCAGTGCAGTACATAACTATATTTTTATCTTTATTGTCTTTCAGCATGTCTACTGCCATCGGCAGCTGTTCACGAAACGTATCAGAAGGAACTTCAATTGCGTTTTCGAAATGCCCTACTTCATATTCGTAGTGGTTACGCATATCGACAAAAACGGTATCAGGATCATCCAGCATTTGGTTGACTTCAGCTGCTTTGAGATATTCGCCTGTTTTTGATGGATCAAAAGTTTCATCTTCAATACCATCAGCAACAATGCGTTCACGCACTTTCATGCGCAATACCCAGAATGATTTACCGTCATCTTCCAGAGCAATATTAAGGCGCAGGTTACGTAATGCAGGATCAGTTTCATCCAATAATGTTTTCAAAGCATCAACGTTACTGGAAGGTACACTAATTTGGGCATTGATACCTTCTTTGGCGATATAAACCCGGCCAAAGACAGAGAGTTCAGTAAATCCTTGATACAGGCTATCGCGAAAAGCCTGTGGTTCGGAAATGGTAAAATATTTATAAAAAGAGATGGTCGTGCGCGGCGCGGTTTCAGCCAACATACGTTCTTTCAGCTCTTTATTAGAAATACGGTTATGTAACACTGGCATGGTGTACTTTCCTGAATTTCGATTAAAAAAATAAAAACTTCAATGGTTGCCCCATTGATTGCCGAATATCATAGCGAAAATGCGCTTTAGCGGATAGTGATTTGTATTCTGGCAATGTATAGCAAGTGTTTGAATATCGTATACGGGAATAGCATAATCATGCCAATATCATACAAAGAATGGTTATAGCACAACTATCACATGGTAACATGCTGTCAAGCAGGAGCGGTTAATCGAACAATTTATCGCCCAATTAGGTATTTAATGCCCCAATATTTCGATATTCCATTAAAAAATGTCACAATGCACCAAAATGACTCTTAGAGCCTGCTCAATAAGCGTCTATTGTTGCAGATAATTTGAACACAAGTTGTATCTATACCCTATGGATTTCAAGATTCAGCTAACAAAGCGGCAACTTGAAAGACAACGGGTATAAAAGACTGAGCGTACAAATCATTCACTAACGATGAAATATGTGAAGATCTTAGACACAGCTTCAATTCAAAATGACAAATAACACACTGAAAACACATGATACAAGCACCTCCTTTTCGTCGTTCATTTTTACATCCCCGTTACTGGCTGACTTGGTTAGGTATCGGCATACTTTATTTATTGGTTTTACTCCCTTACCCAGCGATTTACTGGATGGGAACCCGGCTTGGCCGACTATCCCAACGCTTTTTGAAAAAGCGTGCCAAAGTCGCTGAACGCAATCTGGCACTCTGTTTTCCTGATATACCACCAGAAAAACGGCATGAATGGCTGGTCAAAAATTTTGAATCTGTTGGCATGGGTTTATTTGAAACAGGAATGGCCTGGTTCTGGCCTGACTGGAGAATCAAACGCTGGTTCAACATTACCGGGCGGGAGAATATTCAGGAAGTACAAGCGAGAGGCCAGGGAATTATCGTTATTGGAGTGCACTTTCTGACGCTGGAATTAGGCGCGCGTATCTTTGGTATGTTGAATCCGGGAATTGGAGTGTATCGCCCAAATGACAATCCTGTTATGGATTGGCTGCAAACATGGGGACGGCTCCGATCTAATAAATATATGCTGGATAGGAAAGATGTGAAGGGTATGATCCGCTGCCTGAAAAATGGTGAAATTGTCTGGTATGCGCCTGATCATGATTATGGCCCACGTAACAGCGTATTCGCCCCGCTATTTGCTGTTGAACATGCAGCAACTACGACTGGAACCTCAATTCTCGTCCGTTTGTCCAATCCGGCATTGCTCCCCTTTACTCCTCGCAGATTGCCCGATGGGAAAGGTTATGAATTAATTATTCAACCCGCTGTAGAAAATTTTCCTCTAAAAGATGAAGTAGCGGCTGCTGCGTTCATGAATAAGGTGATTGAAAAAGAGATCATGCAGGCACCTGATCAATACATGTGGCTACACCGACGTTTTAAGACACGTCCCGAAGGTATGCCATCCTTGTATAGTGATAACGATAATATTCACAAATAAAATTATATGGCTGCTATTTATAAATAGCAGCCAATGCCTTTTACTCACACCCCTGAAAAATGTTATAGAATTATTAAATAAATTTATTTTTATTCTCATTCCCTGCATGGGGGCAGTGTTTTTTTGACCGCTTTTTTTCAGCCTTTTTATTCTTAAAATAACTTGGTTTTTTACAATCATCCCGACTGGAACAGAGAGAAACTTACTGTCTTTATGTAATCTCTGCCTATTTAAAGCCCAAGTTCATATCGTAACACGCAAAAAATATCACCATCTGCATTAGTTAAGAATTAATTCATTGTTTTATAAGTAATTTAGTGAAAAATTTTGATACCCCAAAAAAAATATCCAAGTCAATAATTCCCGTCACATACCTGCTATTAAATTCTAAAACTGAGATTCTTATCGACTTTCATTCTAAAAAATGGAATATAAAGTAGAAAACGTGCTTCTTGTTAATGAAAAAAGCAAAGAACATGTTAAAAATACACAAACAATTAAGTAAGAAGCTTTATAGAAATATGTTAATAATTTTGTTTGGCATGATTATAAAGCAACCTTTTCATTTTGACTTGTAAAACATCACCATCATAAAGATGGATTTTTAGGAAGAATTATTAGATGCAATCTTCAACCAACAACGGAAAGAATAGAACCTTTTTTGGGCATCCTTATCCACTCAGTGCCCTCTTTATGACAGAAATGTGGGAACGATTTTCGTTCTATGGTATCCGCCCTCTTCTGATTTTGTTCATGTCTGCGGCCATCTTTGATGGTGGTATGGGCATTCCTCGTGATCAAGCATCAGCGGTTGTCGGGATCTTTGCTGGCAGTATTTACCTGACATCACTACCCGGTGGCTGGTTAGCTGATAACTGGCTGGGTCAACGGCTCGCTGTCTGGTATGGTTCGATTATTATCGCCCTGGGGCATCTCTCCATCGCCCTATCCGCTGTTTGGAGTAACAACCTGTTCTTTATTGGGTTACTGCTCATTACGCTCGGTACGGGCCTGTTCAAAACGTGTGTCACCGTTATGGTAGGAACCCTGTATAAAAAAGATGATCCCCGTCGTGACGGTGGTTTCTCTCTGTTTTACATGGGTATTAATTTAGGTTCCTTCATCGCAACATTAATCACTGGCTGGCTGGTGAAAGACTATGGCTGGCATTGGGGCTTTGGTGTCGGTGGATTAGGTATGCTGGCCGCCCTGCTGATTTTTCGTTTTTATACTGTTCCTCTGATGCGTCGTTACGATAAAGAAACCGGATTGGATTCCAGTTGGGATCGCCCAATGATAAAACGCAAACATGTTGGCAAATGGGTCTGCGCAATTGCAATGACAGTTTCTGCGATTGTTGCATCAGTGATTGCGGGAACTATTCCATTTAACCCCGTTAAAGTTGCCAATGCGTTGGTTTATGTCATCTCGTCCAGTGTTATTCTCTATTTTGCCTATTTATTCCTGTTTGCAGGACTAGACCGCAATGAGAAAATCCGCCTGTTCGTCTGTTTCATCCTGCTCGTTTCAGCCGCTTTATTCTGGTCAGCATTCGAGCAAAAACCAACTTCATTTAACTTATTTGCTAATGACTATACTGACCGCGTCGTTCTGGGTTATGAGATTCCGGCTGTTTGGTTCCAGTCAATCAATCCACTCTATATTATCTTGCTAGCCCCAATCTTTAGTTGGTTATGGCCTGCGCTGGCAAAACGCAACATGAACCCAAGCAGTATTGGCAAGTTTTTAATTGGTATGCTGCTTGCTGCCGTTGGTTTTGCAATCATGATGTTCGCCGCTCAAAACGTACTGGCGACTGGCGGTACAGTTTCACCGTTATGGATTGTTTTCAGTGTTCTCTTTCTGACTCTTGGTGAACTTTGCCTTAGCCCCATCGGGCTGGCAACGATGACAGTATTAGCGCCTTCCCGCATGCGTGGACAAGTCATGGGATTATGGTTCTGTGCCAGTGCATTGGGTAACCTCGCTGCTGGCTTAATTGGCGGTAATGTGCGTGCAGATAAACTGGATAGCCTGCCTCAGCTATTCTCCAACGTTTCACTGTCGTTGGTAATTTGTTCCGCGATTTTACTTATTCTTATCGTACCTATCCGTCGTTTGATGAGCAGCCTGCATGAAGCAGAAGCAAAGTCCTGACGATGGCATCATTACGATAAACTAAGCCATTCATTAGGTTAAATTTTGGTTAAACCGTCACTGCATCTCCATTTCTAAGCTGGGGGTATTCGGTGACGGTTTATTCTCTTTATACAAGATATGCTATCTTCAACATGCTATTACCCATTGATGAAATACACGATTGTTACCATTGTGGAAGCAATAAATAATAAAAAGCATCGACATCACAATTTACATACGGAAAATACATTTTGAATAATTACAAATTATTACCAGCTTTAGTATCAATACTACAAACACGTAATTTAACTGAATCCGCAAAACAGTTAGGTGTTACACAATCTGCAATAAGTAAGACATTGAACCAGCTTCGTGAAGATTTTCATGACAAGATTATTGTAAGAGAAGCAAATAAATTTATCCTCACCAAAAAAGGAGAAAAACTGAAAGAACAGCTTCCGGTATTGCTCCAGCAATTAGATAACCTATATGCACCTGAATTAATGGAGCCAAGCCTTTGCCAAAGACAATTTACCTTAGCTTCTAGCGATTATGTCGCCCAAGCTATCTTACCGTCTATATCTTATGATATTGAAAAAGAGGCGCCTAACGTCAGTATTAACTATAAATTATGGCATAAAGAAAATCTCAATACATTTGCTGAACAACACGTTGATTTAGTCGCAACTATTGCCGATGCTGTACCTGATAATTTATACGGTAAGATGATGGCTGAAGACCAACTTGCTGTTGTATTCAGAAATACGTATTCTAAGTCAGATAACGATATAACTATTAACGACTATATAAATGCCAGACATATTCTAATTAACGGTGGTGGGGATAAAAACAGCCCTGTTGATCAAGTTTTAGCAATGATGAATCTCAATCGTCATATTTTTGCAACCGTTCCCTTTTTCCAGGCTGCTATTGAGTTGTTGCTAAAAACAAACACCATGCTAACCATACCACTTCATATTGCTGCTGATTTTTCCCAACATTATGATTTACAGATAAAACGCTTACCTATCAATATCAAAGCACAAAAATACTATTTGTTGTGGCATGCTAAACATCACCAGGATCCGGAACATAGGTGGTTCAGAGAGATCTGTTTCCCTCTAATTAAAACACATCTTGAAAAAACTATCGAACAAGGTATGAAATTAATTCATACCCATCAGTAGATTTTTAGGCATTCTGTGCTCAATTGATTTGTATTAATATCATCACCGCTTGTGAAGAAGAAAACTAACCGTGTGATTTATAATCCAAAATTATTTCATCCACGTATTCTCAATTTTTATTTAATATAATCACGATAAGAAATATGCTAAATATAGAAACACTCATTGTCTTTATCAGCACTTCATTCTTCTTATGCCTTTTACCAGGCCCTGATAATATTTTTGTATTAAGTCAATCCGCAGTAAATGGACGTAAAACCGGAATATCAATTACTATTGGTCTATGTATTGGATTACTGATACATACGTCTTTAGTCTCATTAGGTATTGCAGCAATACTACGAGAAAGTATTGTGGCACTTGAAATTATTCGAGCACTTGGGGTTTGTTATTTAAGTCATTTAGCTTGGAAAGCCTTCAATGCAAAACCTATTGTCTTTCAGGGGCATACCAGAGATTCTTACGATACAAAGGTGCTCATTAAAAAAGGGCTGATAATGAACCTATCAAATCCTAAAATTATTATTTTCTTTATGGCTTTTTTACCACAATTTACCACTAAAAGCACAAGCTCCACTCCAGCTTCACTACAATTATTTTATTTAGGTTTAACATTTGTCATTATTTCTTTTATTTTATTTACGCTTATCTCTTATTTATCTGGATTTTTGAACACTGCTATATCCAGCAGACCATCAATACAAACCATTTTAAATAAAATCACGGGTTTGATATTTATAGCCTTAGCAATTAACCTATTTGTCAGTCACTTTTAGGAAAGACTCATGGCTCCAAATCTTAGCAGTATGTTAAATACTTAGCCAAAATTCAGCCATGACGATGAGTTTACATACCGATGATAAACACTATACATCGATATGAAACCGTAAATGCAACAAAGGGAATGACTATAACTCAAGACTAACTCACAATAATTACCATTAAATTCGCGAATCCTTTCGCTGTTCTCCAGCATCCTTGTACGCTACTACATCGCTTTGGTATGCAGTTTCAGAGATAAATTTAACCTTGTTGTACACATGCCCAGCTCTACTATGAACAGCATATAGTACAATTAATAACCGCAGGCATCAGAAATATCAGCATAGGAATATCCATTTCCATGCTCTTTCTCTAGCTTCTGTCGCGTTTCTCTATAACACCGACGTTTAATCTGCTCGTGGAAATGCGGCATAAAGTGAGTATCTTTTGTATGTGAATTCGCCTTAAACTGCTTATCGTACCAATCATAAGAAAAGCCTAAGTTCCAATCATGAGAAAAGCCTAAGCTAGTTTTTGGTTCGAATTTACTATTATATTCCTTAAGTTCATCTTCCCGTTTCTCAGCCAAGGCGTTATCCTCAGCCAGCTTCTCTGTATTCCAACTCCCGTGACCTAACTCACTTCTCTTTTTCAGATACTCTTCTGAAGGCTTGTTATCCGCAGGTATATCGCTTTTGTAGCTTAAATCTAATGCCAGAGCCTGAGAACAACACACTGACAAAAGAAAAAATAGGCAATGAAGTCCTTTGATTTTCATATCTTCCCTTATTGGAACTATAACAAAGAATTATTATTTAATAGCTATTGTCCTCTGAGGTCAATACTAGAATCTTTGTGTGTTTTGCAACCATCTTAAATAACTCTTTACAACTTATTGTATTTTCAACATTCTGTGTTCTACTTCTCACAACAAAAAATAAATGAAATTCTGATGCACTCATTCCCTGTTTACCATGTCGATGCCTTTACAGAACAATTGTTTTCCGGTAATCCTGCTGCTGTTGTTTTGTTAGATAAGTGGCCAACAGATGAAACATTGATTTCCATCGCTGCTGAAATTGGCCTGCCAGAAACCGCTTTTTTGGCAGGAAACCATTTACGCTGGTTTACACCGAAAATCGAAGTAAGTTTATGTGGACATGCAACACTGGCAACTGCATTTGTTCTTATAAAATACCGCAACAATCAAGATGAGCTGCTCACCTTCAAGAGCCTTTCCGGTGAGCTTCGCGTCTCTTATGAAAATGATGTTTTTACACTGGATTTCCCTGCCATTGATTGTTATGAAGAAAAAACTCTCATCCCTGTCATGCAAGATGCTTTGGGGCAAAAGGTTTCTGAAGTGTTCGTCTCACATGATCGCTACGTCTGTGTTTTAGATTCCGCAGAACAAATCATCAATACCCAACCTGATTTTGATAAAATTGCCTCTTTTCCTTTACCTGGACTTATTATTACCGCCCTCGGTGATTCATCCACCGATTTTGTTTCACGTTTTTTTGCACCAGCTAAAGGTGTTAATGAAGATCCGGTTACAGGTTCCAGCCATTGTGTGCTTGCTCCTTTCTGGGCAAAACGATTCAATAAAAATAAGCTGTGCGCCCGCCAATTATCCGAACGAAGCGGTGAAATATTATGCAGAACAGAGGGTGATCGTGTTTATCTGACAGGTAAAGCGAAACTTTTTTCACATGGTGAAATACTGCTTGAGAATGTGTAACACCTTGTTTCTGACAAAATAAAGTCGGCATAAAATCACAATAGATGAAAGCCACTAGCAGGAAAAATATAAGTAGGAAAGAAAATGCCTCAATTATACATGTTTTATCTTGGTGGAAATGCTGGAAAATCTAACATTGAAGTTCATGATGTCCAATTTGTTGCAGTGGCAAAAATAGAAGAAACAAAGGAAAAAGCCAAAGAAAGTTTACTGTCCGGCTACGATCAACTCCATAAAGATAACCTGAAAGATGTTGATGACTGTCTACTCCTCAAACAAGTCAGTGGCTATTATATCCACTTAACTGAAAATCCTCACGGTCAACCAGATAAACCCGAATGGCAGGGATATCGCCCTATTGGTATAAAGGATTAATTGAATACGGCCAGCAGAATAACCTCTGCTGACCAATAATGGCAAAAATTTGCCATTAACCTTGATGACGAACCAACAAATCAGAATTAATCTCCGAGATTGATCTGGCCCCCGTTAAGGTCATCGCTACCCGCATCTCTTTATCAATCAGATCCAGCAAATTGGAAACGCCAGCTTCACCTGCCGCCGCCAACGCATAAACAAAGGCACGCCCCAAAAGAACACTATCAGCCCCCTGAGCAATCATCCTTACCACATCCAATCCAGTACGAATACCGGAGTCAGCAAGAATGGTAATGTCATTTTTGACTGCATCTGCAATCGCAGGTAAAGCACGCGCCGTTGACAGAACACCATCAAGTTGACGCCCACCGTGATTGGAAACCACGATGCCATCTGCACCAAAACGCACAGCATCTTTAGCATCTTCTGGGTCGAGAATGCCTTTAATAATCATTGGCCCTTTCCAGGAATCACGGATCCACTCCAAATCTTTCCACGAAATGGAAGGATCAAAATTGCTTCCCAACCAACCCATATAATCTTCTAATTTAGTCGGTTGCCCACGATACACAGAGATATTACCCAGATCATGTGGTTTACCCCATAACCCTACATCCCATGCCCACTGAGGATGAGTCATTGCCTGTAAGACACGACGCATCGCCGCATTCGGGCCACTCATCCCAGAATGGGCATCACGATAACGTGCGCCAGGAACAGGCATATCCACAGTGAAAACCAGATTCTTGACTCCCGCAGCCTGCGCCCGTTCCAACACATTGCGCATAAAGCCACGATCTTTCAGAACATAGAGCTGAAACCATATCGGACGATCAATCGCAGGCGCTACTTCTTCAATCGGGCATACTGATACCGTTGATAAAGTAAATGGAATTCCTTTTTTTGCCGCAGCACGTGCAGCTTGTACTTCACCTCGGCGTGCATACATCCCTGATAATCCCACAGGCGCAAGTGCCACCGGCATTGACATTTTTTCTCCGAATAAGCTGGTTTCCAGACTTAATTCAGACATGTCTTTCAATACTCGCTGGCGTAATTCAATATCGGATAAATCAGTGGTATTGCGTTTAAGGGTATGCTCTGCATAGGCTCCGCCATCAATATAATGGAACAGAAAAGGCGGTAACTTATCCTGTGCTGCAGCCCGATAGTCAGTTGAAGCGGAAATAATCATAATATGTACCTTAATGTTGAAAAGTTATTCGCACATTTTTTAAGATGCCAGAATCATAGCCATTACAGCCGCAATTGCCCCATAGACCAGCATGGGTAAAATCGTCTTCTTCATAATCTGGCCTTCTGCATTCGCTATCCCCAAAATAGAGCAAACAGCAATGATGTTGTTTAAACAAACCATGTTGCCCATAGCACCGCCAACAGATTGCAGTGCCAACATCAAATTGACATTCATCCCATTGCTCAACGCGATGGAATGCTGAATCCCGCCAAATGTCAGATTCGAAACCGTATTAGAACCTGAGAAAAATGAACCCAATGCTCCCAGAAGTGAAGAGAACAGCAGCCAACTTTCCCCGATCATTGTGGCCAATGCTTTACCAATAATAATGACAGGTGCATTTTCATTTCCTAACATCATCATATTGACCATCACTAACGCACCAAACAACGCAATAAATGGCTTAAAAATACGTGAGCCTGTTTCACAGAACATCTGCCTGACCTGATGGCGATTAAGTCGAAAAAAGGGAATACATACCAATACCACCAACAGAAACGGGATAATTGCCGGTACATATAACGTCTTATAGCTGGCGGAAGCAGATGTTCCCAACACATGTTGCCAACTTATAATTAAAGATTTACTGACACTTAAATCACCTAACCAACCTAAATTAAATTGCCAATTGGCCTCAGCATTATTCAGCAATGTTTTGATACCTAATTGGTGAATGCGGGTAATAATCAGGATCATAATCAATAACAAAGTTGGCATCATGGCTTTGACAACCTTGTTGAAAGGCACAGCCTGCCCGGAACTTTTTCTTTCGTAGCGTTTTATACCGATACCCATTCGGGCCAGTAATACCGACAAAGCCAACCCAATAGCTCCGCCGACCAAGGCCGGAAATTCATAATTAACCTGAGCCAGCAACAGATAAGGTACTGTACAACTCAGGATACTTAAGAAGATAAACAGGATGTTTTGACGAATTTCTTGCCACGATACAATAAATCGTAGTGCCAACAACGGGATAACAAAACCGGCAACAAAATGAATAAGTGCGGTCAATCTACTGATTTCAAAAAAATCATCATCAGTCAGCCCCAGATTGGCAAAACCGAACCAAGTTGGTGTTCCTACCGCTCCGAAAGAAACAGGTACAGAGTTCATCACCAAAGCCAGCAGGGCAACCCGTAATGGATTAAACCCCAAACCGACCAATATGGGGGCTGCAATCGCAGCCGGAGTGCCAAAACCGCTGGCTCCTTCAATCATAAAAGCGAAAGCCCAGCCAATAATCATTAATTGAGCGACGGGGTTAGGAGTGATATTTTCCAGCCAATTACGTACAATATCTTCAGCTCCACTGACTTGCATCAATTTATTCAGCAAAATTGCGCCTAAAATAATCGTAATGGGAGTAAAGACGGAGACCAATGCTGTAATAATATTGGCATGTAATAATATAGGTTGAGCTTCAAACCAAAATAATTGTATGAAGTAAACAATTATCGCTGTCAGGGATAAAGCAATGTGGGATGGAATACCTTTACGTTTGGTCATCATCCAAATCAGCAGGACAATCGGAGCAATGCTGAAAAATAAGGGCATAGAATCCTCAGGTAACTATTTTTATAGAATAAGAAATGTAGCTGAAAGGTTAATTCTTCATAACAATGACATTATAATCACAACTTTTCCTAAGCTCCTACGCTGTGATTTTTTAACAACTAGAAATCATACAAATCGGCAATGCCTTAATTGCATTGAGCGAAAAAGATTAAATCAATAAAAATCAGCCAGATATAAAATTATTTAAGATAAAACAGCGTATACCTCACATTAATTAGGCATGAAAATTCAATAGACTATATCCAAAAATGACATAATCTCTGCTGGTTATTAACCACCCAGCAGAGAAAGATTTTAGAAATAATGACTGATTTTTTTATAAGAGGCCATAATATGTTCAATTAACATTCTAATTTTTAGGGATAAATTTCGCGTATAAGGATAAACAGCATAAACCCCCAATACTTTTCCAATATATAACTTTTCAAAATGGTAGGAGTGTCAAAGAAACTCAGTCCAAATTTTGCGAGTTTTGATTTTCCAGAAACAAAAAGGCAAAAAAGAGGACTGAGTTATGCTTAT
>NZ_JBBMXH010000101.1:0-16310 GCF_037996725.1 Xenorhabdus entomophaga | reverse complement strand
TGCTGTGACATAGCCTTTTGTTCCTTTATTTCTCTATTTTTGACGACTTAAAGTTATAAAGGAGCGGCTATGTCATTTCAACTCATCATAAAAGTCGAGCATCGCGTTAAGGTTATGTTTGGCAAGGTAAGATGGTTGGATACTTACGTATAAACATAATGGGAAGGTGAAGGTAATGAGTATTCGCATTGTTCCTAAAGAGCAGTTAGGCAAAGAACGCGTAAATGAAAGAGGTGCTGGTTTTATTCCTCCTTTGCTGTTTGCCAATCTGAAAAACCTGTATCAACGTCGTGCCGAACGTCTGAGAACGTTGGCAACAGAAAACAATCCATTTGCAAACTACCTGAATTTTGTGGCTGAAATCGTACAGGCACAGCAAAAAGCCCTGTATGACAATCCGCTGAATGTGGAGTTGGATGAAATTATCGGTCATTCCCAACAAAAGAATGGCATCCCGTTAGATTGTAAAACCCTGCCCCGTACTCAGCACTGGCAACATATCCTGCATTCCCTGATAGCAGAATTGCTGTCCACCGTGCCAGAACATGTAAAACCTGCCATCGAAAATCTGGCGAAAAACTCAGAACAAGAGCTGGAAGAGATGGCAAGTGCACTGCTGAATAGAGAATTCAGCAAAGTCAGTGCCGATCAGGCGGTGTTTATCTGGGCGGCATTGTCTGTTTATTGGGCACAAATGGCCAGCCTGATCCCCGGCAAGGCGCGGGCGGAATATGGTGAACACCGACAGTTTTGTCCGGTTTGCGGCAGTATGCCCGTTGTCAGTATGGTGCAAATCGGCTCCAGCCAAGGCTTGCGCTACCTGCATTGTCATTTGTGTGAAAGCGAGTGGCATGTTGTGCGAATCAAATGCAGCAACTGTGAGCAGACTCGTGATCTGAATTATTGGTCATTGGATAGTGAGCAGGCGGCAGTCAAGGCGGAAAGTTGTGGTGATTGCGGCAGCTATCTGAAAATTCTTTATCAGGAAAAAGATCCCAATGTGGATGCAGTGGCGGATGATCTGGCATCACTGATTTTGGATGCCAAAATGGAAGAGGAAGGTTTTGCCCGTAGCAGTTTGAACCCTTTTCTATTTCCCAATGAATAAATGTTCCCAATGAATAAATGGTAATGGATGAAACGATGACACAAGCAATAAACTCACTGTACCGTCAATTACCCTCTATTGATCGCGTGCTGCGGGAGCCGGAAATCATCTCGTTGACAGCGCGTCATGGACAGACGCGAGTGGTAGATATATTGCGGGAAATGCAGGAACAGGCGCGGTTCAATATCCGGGAATATCAGACCTTGCCGGAATGGAGTGATAATTGGTCCGTACCATTACGCCAAAGATTGGAACAGGATCAAATGTCAGCGCTGAAGCCCGTACTTAACTTGAGTGGCACGGTGCTTCACACCAATTTGGGGCGGGCATTGCTGGCAGAGTCGGCGATTGATGCGGTGACACAGGTGATGCGTTCGCCGGTTACGTTGGAATATTCCCTTGATGGCGCTGCTCGTGGGCATCGTGATCGCGCGCTGGCGGATTTACTGTGTACCCTGACGGGAGCAGAAGATGCCTGTATCGTCAACAATAACGCCGCTGCGGTTTTGCTGGTATTGGCAACAGTAGCGCAGGGAAAAGAGGTTGTCGTTTCCCGTGGTGAGCTGGTGGAAATTGGCGGTGCATTTCGTGTTCCCGATGTTATGGTGCAAGCGGGTTGTCGTTTGGTCGAAGTGGGAACGACTAACCGAACGCATTTGAAAGACTACCAGCAGGTAATCAACCCTGAAACGGGTTTATTGATGAAAGTGCATACCAGCAATTACAGCATTGAAGGTTTTACTGCCGAAGTATCGGGTGAAGAACTGGCGAAACTGGGTATCGCATCCCAAATTCCGACTGCCATCGATCTCGGTAGTGGTTCCATGACCGACATGGCGCAATATGGCTTGCCGGCGGAACCGATGCCACAGGATTATCTGAGCCATGGTATCGATCTTGTCACTTTCTCCGGTGATAAATTATTGGGTGGCCCGCAAGCCGGAATAATTGTTGGTAAGAAACCGTGGATTGATGCCATTCAACGCCATCCGCTGAAACGTGCATTACGGGCAGATAAAATGACATTGGCTGCATTGGAAGCCACATTGCGTCTTTATCAACATCCTGAACAACTTCGCCAAACGTTACCGACACTGCGTTTACTGACGCGTCCGCAAGATGAAATCCATGACATGGCGCAACAGTTACTGCCCAACATTCAGGCATATTACAGCGACAAATTCATTGTTCGCGATGAACCTTGCTATTCCCAGATTGGCAGCGGTTCCTTGCCTGTGGATCGCTTGCCCAGTTGGGCGCTGACTTTTACTGCGATTGACGGGCGTGGCAGTACATTGGAGAAATTGGCTCATCAATGGCGCAATTTGAACAAGCCCGTGATTGGGCGCCTGTATGATGGGCGGTTATGGCTGGATTTACGCTGCCTTGAAGATGGAAGTGCGTTATTTCAGGCATTATTTTTATAAAAATCCCTTAGAATCGTTGTTATAAATATAGGCTTAATGACTATGATTTTTGCCACAGCGGGACATGTTGATCACGGTAAAACAACCCTGATTCACGCAATCACAGGTGTTGATACGACCCATTTACCGGAAGAGAAAAAACGGGGCATGACTATCGATCTTGGTTATGCCTATTGGCCACAGCCAGATGGCTCTTCGGTAGGCTTTGTCGATGTGCCGGGGCATGAGAAATTCCTGTCTAACATGCTGGCGGGAATGGGGGGCATTGATCATGTTCTGTTGGTTGTCGCCTGTGATGACGGAGTGATGGCGCAAACTCAGGAGCATCTGGCGATCCTGCGTTTAATCGGGCGGCCTGATATCACGGTTGTACTGACCAAAGCCGATAGTGTCGAACAGGCAAGGATCGGGGAAGTCCGGCAGCAGGTGATACAGTTATTGACATCACAAGGCTGGCAATCAGTGCCTTTGTTTGTGACGTCGGCAACAACGTGTGATGGTATTGCTCCGCTGAGAGAACATTTACTGTCTGTCCATCAAAATCGCCATTCTTCCCTTCTTCAAAACCCGCAACAGGAAAAATTGAATCAACGTTTTCGGTTGGCAATCGATCGTGTCTTTACTGTTAAAGGCGCGGGATTGGTGGTCACAGGAACCGCGCTGGCGGGGAGTATTCATGTCGGAGATACGTTGTGGCTGACGGGTTGTGATCAAACTGTGAGGGTTCGTGGTTTGCATGCCCAGAATCAACCTGCTCAGGTTGCGCAGGCAGGCCAGCGTATTGCATTGAATATTGTCGGTGATATCAGCAAAGAGCGCATTTTCCGTGGTGATTGGCTGTTAGCGCAAAAGCCGTTTTCTCAAAAAATCTGTGCATCGCAAAATTCATTGTCCGCGTCTGAAAAAGTATTGGTGGAAATTGAAGCGGATGTACCACTGCAAAATTGGCAATCTCTCCATATCCATCATGCCGCCAGCCATATCACTGGTAGAATTTCATTGCTGAACTCGCTGGCTGATACGCCGATATTGGCTGAATTGGTGTTGGATCGCCCTTTGTGGTTAGTTGAAAATGATCGCCTGATATTGCGTGATATCAGCGCCAAAAAAACGTTGGCAGGTGCAAGGGTCATTAACTTGAATTCTCCGCGTAGGGGGAAACGTCAGCCGGCATTCCTGAATTGGCTATCACAATTGGCGCGGGCGGTCAGTCATGCAGAGCATCTCATGCTGCATTTACCGAATGGCGCACTGTCTCTCAGCCATTTTGCCTGGGCGCGTCAGTTGACAAGAGGCCAGATCAATAGCCTATTGGCAGAAGTAAAGGTCGTTATTGCGGATGATTGGGCATTATCGCAGCATAATGCGGAGTTAGCGGAGCAAAAGTTATTGCAGGTTTTGGCGGAATATCACGAAAAGCACCCCGATCAACTGGGCTTGGGTAAAGCCCGCCTGAAACGGATGGCGTTGCCAACATTGGATGAAACGCTGGTTTATACCTTGATCAATCACTTACTTGGGCAGAAAGCGCTAAAGCAAACGCATGGCGGGCTGCATTTACCTGAACATGGGTTGGCGTTTACCGCAGAACAGGCAAGTTTGTGGTCAAAAGCAGAATCGCATTTCAAGGAGGAAGCGTGGTGGATGCGCGATTTGGCAACTGAAATGGGGGAAGATGAAGAAACCATACGCCGCCTTTTGCGTACTGCCGCACAATTGGGGCTTGTTATCGCTATCGTACCCGATCGTTATTATCACCGCCGGTATATCCAGCAATTTGCTGATTTGATCCGTCAATATGATCAGGCTAATGGAGGCATTACAGCGATAGATTTTCGCAATGAGTTAGGTATCGGCCGGAAATTAGCGATCCAAATTCTGGAGTACTTTGACCGCACAGGTTTTACCCGCAGGAAGATGAACTTGCACGTTTTACGGGATGAGGACGTTTTCTAGCGGCTTGTCATAAAATACCTATTTCACTGGCCGTTGAACTCCTTTGAATCCACGCTGTCTTCATTGAGCGAATTTGCTGCATTTTATTTACGGCATATTTGAAAACCTATGCTATTTTCAGCGAGTGATGTCAAACTGAACTCATGTGTGGAATCCAATAGAGTATGAAGAAAAAGATAATCTCGAAGATTTATCTTGGATTGCTGTTGATTGCTTCCTTGATATTGGTGTTTGAAAAGGGCTGTGATATTTATCCTGCACTGGTGTCTGTCGGCGTGTTTAGCGTCATCTTTGGTCTGGTTTTCTTAGTTTCAGCGCGTTGGTTATTTTCGGCGGTGTTAACGGGAACCTTATTTATTATCCTCAAATTCCTCAATCAGATAAAAGTCCACTACTACAAAGAACAACTGATGTTTTCCGATTTGAATGTCATGCTGGACCCCTCAAATCAGGAAACCCTGCGCCATTACTGGCTGGCCGGTATTGCGGTAGCGGCGATGGCTATTTGGTTGATATTCAATATGATACTGAGCTGGAAAGCGGCTTTTCCTGTACGCGGTATCAAATGGCGCTTCGCCAGTATCGTTTTGATGGCTGCCAGTGTCTGGGGGATCAATTTAACGGTCAAAGCCTATTACGTTCAATGGCAGAATGAATTGCCGAAAGGGCGGGGAACGATGACCAATATGGTGATGTCGGCCATGGATGCAGAATATCAGCCCCCGAAGTTTGGCACATCGGCTGATTATTTCCTGCAACAGGCGAAAAAAGTGACTCTGCCTGAACCACAGTCTGCCGTGAAACCCGATGTAGTTGTTTTACTGCAAGAATCCACCGTTAATCCTCATCTTTACCAGTTACCCGCTAATGTTAAGTTACCAGATTTGTATATGTTCCAGCACGATGCGGGTGTCAGCGCCCAAAGCCCGCTGAGGGTACAAACGTTTGGGGGCGGAACTTGGTTATCTGAATTCTCTGTTCTAACGGGATTGGATACGGATGATTTTGGCTCACGTAAAAATGCCGTGTTTTACTTTGTTGTCGATCATCTGCAAAACAGCTTGTTTCGTGCGATGAAAGACAATGGTTATTACACCGTTGTGCTGACGCCATTTAATAAATCTGCTTACCATGCAGGGCACGCTTACAAGACATTAGGCGTTGACCGGGTGATCCAGCCACAAGAGTTAGGTTATCCAGCCAGCATGGGTGAAAACCTCTGGACGATTCCGACACAGGATATGTTGTCTTACGTGAAAACTATTTTGGCTAAAGAAACCGATAAGCCAATTTTTATTTTCTCTCTGACAATGTTTGAACATGGCCCTTATGATGAGAACCATCATGATGACTATGGTTTGACTGGCAGCGTTGAACGTTCGGCAGCAGTAAGCAAATTTAGTCATTACATGGAAAAAATCATCGCCTCCGATCCGGCCATCAAGGATTTCAGTGAATTTGTCGCCAAGCGCGATAAGCCTACGGTTTTCCTCTATTTTGGTGATCATCAGCCGAACATCCACTTTGACCATTATCACTCTTCGTTACCTGATCCCGCGCATATTACCCAATTTACTTTACGGGATAATTTGAAACAGGGAGCTTCAATCACGATGGGTAAACTGACTGATATTTCTTTCCTGGGGGGAATGATACTGGAGCGTGCCCGCTTGGCTGCACCGCCATTTTATCAGGCCAATATGGCCATGCGTCATTTGTGTGATGGTGCTTTGAATGATTGTCAGGACAACGCGTTGGTAGAGAGTTATAAGCACTATATTTACCAGCAGTTGAATTCGGCAGGTAAGGAATAACCGCGTTTTTACTTTCTTCTTCTGTACTTGCTTCCTCACTATACTATTCCTTCTGTCAGCGATTCAGACTGGCAGAAGGAATATGTTTATAGGTATATGGCGACGATATGGGCGCTGGTCGTAAATCCAGATAGCTTTTGCGGCGGAATGATTTCTGCCCTGCATCCCATTAACTCAGCAAGATGTTTAATATCCTCATAAGAGTGGATTATTTCTTGGGACTCATATAAATGAGTTTCACCATTAATAATCACTTTTACCGTCATTATGGCTTCCCAGGCCGTGTCGCTCCATGTAGGTGGCGTGAGTGGCCAGTAATTTTCTACCTTGCCCAGCTCAGTGTCACTGATAACACGTGTTTCTTCATGTTTTTCGATAATGTCAGTGAACGTGCTTGGTTTATGTACCTGAATGAAAAGTATGCCGTTTTTATGGGAGTGGCGCTGACACCATTTTAACAACCATTGAATGGATTCTTTTGTAAAGTAACCAACGGAATACCTGAGCAAAGTGAAAATATTAAATTTCAAATCAGGAGGAATAATCGGTTCATCAGAAGGTAAGTGAGAGACAAAATAATTTTCTTCACGCTGTATACCTTTTGCGCCGGAATAGGCTTTCATTCCTTCAGAACCATCAAGTGAATAAGCGTTACACCCCAATTGATGAAATGTCAGTGAATGTCTTGCTGGCCCGGCGAGTAATTCTAATGTGGTTATTTCATGAGGATCGCTGGGAGAAGAGAGATCAAGAAGGGAGCGGCATTCTGCCAGAAATTCTCTTTGGGTTGAAAATGCGTCGTATAACTCAGGATGTTTTGAATATAATTGGCTAATATCGTTCATAAATAATCCCTTGAGTAAAAGGTGATATGGCCCTTATCGTTTCTTGCACTGCTTTGTCTGCTGTTTTTATTTCTCCCTAATGATTTGAAATCGATTGGTTATAGTTTTTTGTTTTAATATTTTGTTTTTATTGGTTATTTTGTTTTTACGGCCGATTTCCATTAAGAATTTTTATTATAAATACTAAAGTAATATTTCTACGATTTAATAGTATGTTGATCGTTCTTTATTCGGTAAATGTTATTTTTTAACAAAAAAGTAATATTTTTAATGATAAGAATATAAGTTAGGTTAAAAAGTGACGGATAGAAGAGGGATTGAATATCCCCCAAAAAACAGGGGGCAATAACCTTGCTGCAAGATAATATGTATTAGTAATTTTTATGGTTTATAGTTGATGTCAATATTCTGGGGAGAGTTGAAATCCAACCCATAAATATCACCACGACACAAAATTTCACTGAATTCAATGACATTATTTTGGCTATTCAGGCTGATTTGGTGAATTTGCAGCAGTGGCGAGTTTTCGGCGATATTGAGCAATATGGCAAGCTCTGCATGGCAGGCAATGGCCTTGATTTTATGATGCACATTGGTGAGGTGGATATTTTGTTGTTCCCAATGAGCATACAGGGAACCTTCCAATAATTCCGGGTGAGGCAGGTAGGCTTGGGGAATATAGGTATTCTCAAGGGAAACCGGAGTGCCGTTAGCAAGGCGGATGCGGCGCAGTTTGGCAATGTACTCGCCCGTGTTAATCGATAATTTTTTCGCTATATCTTCCGGCGCGGGGATAATCTTTCTTGATAACCAATAATTGGATACCGTTCCTCCCTCTTTAATGATTTGGGAAGTAAAGCCAACCGCCTGATTGAGAGAAGAATTTTCCGGTTTTGCAACCTGAGTGCCAATCCCTTGCTGGCGTATGATCACCCCTTTTTCTTCCAGAAGCTGCATCGCCTTACTGACAGTGACTCGGGATATATTGAGCCGTTCTGCTAATCGGCGTTCGGGGGGTAAAAACTCACCTACAGCCAATAATTGTTTTTCAATCGCCATTTCGATGGCTTTTTGCAATTGTATATAACGAGGGCTATTGCTTTTCTTTTCAAGTTGTTCGCGTATCCAGTCAACAAAGTGATTCGGCATATTTTTAACCCCAGTTATTTGATGGCATAAGTGTACATTAGCCTGTACAGCAAGGTATAGAGTGTATTGGAATTAGATTGGCATCACATAATGACAAAATTGGACTTTCATTGGCCTTCATGGTCCGATAAAGTATAAGTCTTGCTTATATAAGAAGTTGGGGGTTTTTCTGAAACTACCCGGCCTATTTGCAAGAAATGTATATCCAGTATGTTTCGAGTTACATCCAGTAAAGCTGTAGCGCGAAAGACGATGGGTGTATAGGAACGTTATGTGTTCTTCAATCTCAGGGCCGATGTCATACATAGGCCCTAAGGGGGCGTGGTGGAAGGTGTCCTGCTGCCATGTTGTGTATGAAGAGACAGAGATTTGATTGGCTCTTTTTTTTGGTTAATCAAATCGAAACGTTGCGCTCTGGTCATGGCGTCATTTTTTGTGGTACTCCGGTAATGCGTGTGAATATTTGCGCCAACCTAGGGAAAGAGAACCATTGAAGCCATGCCCAGAGCCATTTTTCAGGACGATATCCGGTATCTTCATATTCCCTGCTGAGATAATGGTATAAGTTAGTGAAATCAACTCAGATAGGGTTTTTCAGTGATGGAAAACATAATGAGTACACAGCAAGATAGTCATCGGTTTTGGAAGGTAGAACGCACAGGTATAAATATTGTTCCTCCCTCAGAACGTACAGGTACACCTCTGGATCTGTTTTGGGTCTGGTCAGCCGCCAATATTGGCATTCTCGGCATTGTTTACGGTGCCATCATTGTTTCCTTTAAGCTCTCTTTCCTGCAATCTGTACTTGCGGCGCTGCTTGGTCTCTCCAGTTTTGCACTGGTTGGTTACCTCAGTTTCAGCGGTAAATTGGGAAGAACCACAACCCTCACCCTTTCCCGCACTATTTTTGGCATTAAGGGAAATATTGCTCCGACGGTGCTCTTCTGGTTCATCTCCATGGGGTGGGAATCTATCAATATCGTCACCGGCACTTTGACACTTTCCGCTTTATTTCAGGCCTGCGGGCTTCCCGAAAGTATATTTTTGACGGTGGTTAGCATGGTCTTATTTGCTGGCCTGTCAATTGGTGTCACTTTGTTGGGAAAAGAGATGGTCATTGCCTTGCAGCGATGGGTTATCAAGATCTTTGGTGTCATGACACTGGTTGTGGTGTTCTATATTTTGTTTACGACAAGATGGGAAGCGGTATTGGCGATGCCATCGGGCAGCTGGTTAACAGGGTTTCTGCCTGCCGTTTCTGTCGTTGCCGCCGGAAGTGGCATTGCATGGGCTGCAACAAGTGCTGATTATAGCCGCTATCAGCATGAAAGCGCCTCTAAAGTAAAAATTTTCACAGCGGTAACCGCCGGCGGAATGATCCCTCTGGTACTGCTCTTGTTTGCGGGAATTTTGCTTTCCGTCCAATTACCTGACCTGCCCAAATCCGAGAATCCTATAGCCCACATTGGTTCTATCCTGCCGGATTGGATGCTGATCCCTTACTTAATGACGGCAATCGCAGGCATCGTCATCATGGCAGTGATGAGCCTCTATTCTGCCAGCTTGAATTTGTTGACATTGGGGATAAAAGTTAAGCGGGTCCATGCGGTTGCCATTGATTCCATGATTGTACTGAGTGTCGCGGTTTATACCCTATTTGTTACCGGTGACTTTATGGGGCCATTTATCGCATTTCTGATATTCTGCGGCGTATTTTTAGTCTCGTGGGAAGCGATATTCCTGCTTGATTATATTGTCATTAGTCGTAATCAGGGGTATTGCACGGATAAATTGTTTAATTACATTGGCCCTAATGGCGGCATTAAATGGATCCCCATATTGTGCTGGCTACTGGGGGCGCTGGCTGGTTTTCTGGTGACGCAAAATGATTTCATCAGTGGCCCGTGGGCAGTGGGGATTTTCGCGAATTCCAGCCTTGGTCTATTCTTGTCATTTTTCGTCAGTTTTATCTGTTATGGTCTGTATTTAATGCTGAGTAGGTATAAAAAATGAAGGAGCCTTTACTGCCTGTTGTGGTGGTGGGATCAGCGACAGGGGATATTGTTCTCAGATTGCCTGAATTACCCCATGATAGTGAATATTGGGAAGCTGAAGAAATTGATCGGCAAGTCGGTGGCTGTGCATTCAATGTTGCGCGTGCACTTTGTCGCCTTCAATCCCCGGTTATTAATGGCATATTTGTTGGTAATGGCATCTGGGGGGAGTGTGTTACCGCAGAAATGGAAAAACTTGGGCTAAAGGTAACATTGCGTCATCCAACAAAAGACAATAGTTGGTGTTTTGCCATGATGAAACCTGATGGTAAGCGTACTTATGTCTCAGTTCCCGGTTGTGACGATAATTGGAATAGAAAAATGTTGGAGACTATCCTGCTTCCGGAGCAGGGATATGTCTACGCCAGCGGCTATGAATTGGCAAATCCAACAGCGGCTGAATTGCGTGAATGGTTGCTGGCCTCACCTACTGAGCTGACTTTGGTACTGGATTTTGGCCCGCGCCTGATTGATATCGACCCTGAATTTATTCAGGCGCTGCCCGCAGACAGAACAATACTCAGTTTGAATAAAGATGAGATTGCTTTGCTGTGTGGTGTTGGGGATTCAATGACACAGGCCAGCCGCTATGCCAGGGAACATGGCTTCACGATTATTGCACGTATAGGTGCAGAGGGTGCATGGATATGCCAGCCAGATCGTGATCCTGAATACGTGCCGGCTTACAAGGTCAAGGTTGAGGATAGGATTGGAGCCGGTGATGCACATTGTGGCGGTATGCTGGCGGGGTTGTCTCAGGGAATGCCATTACGGGATGCGGTCGATCTGGGAAACCGGGTTGCAGCCGTTGTTGTCAGCCGTCCGGGAGCTAATGGTGCGCCCGTTAAGAGCGAATTGGCAGATTTTATCTTCGGCTGAATCCTCTGAAAAATTACGCAACAAAAAAACCTACTCAATATCATTTGGGTAGGTTTTTTAGATTAAGCCAATGGGGTGATAAGGTAGGTGCAGCGCCGATCGCCGCTGAGAATATATTCGGTTCTTTCCACGTTGGCTTGCAGAATTTCCCGGAATAGCCTCAGTTCTGCCCGACAAAATCCCTGACAGGTTTTGGCAGCCGTACAGATGGGGCAATGATTTTCAAAAAACAGAATAGCGCCATTTTCTTCGACAGAATAATGAGCCATATAACCTTCCTGGCAGCGTATGGCTACCAGACGCTCAACTTTTTCCTGTAACCCTGCCGCCCCTTCCATTGCCTTTTTATAGTTGGAAAAAGCCTCTTTTTCGCGGGCACTGATCACTAAATCAATGGCTGTTTCGCCCAATTGACTGCGAATAATCGTAATTAGATGAGATGTAAGCTCTGCATGAGTATCGGGAAATCGGGCATGGCCTTTCTCCGTAAGATGCCAGAGTTGAATAGGACGCCCAACTCCCCTTGCCTCGGATCTTGCTTCAACCAATCCTTCTTTAGCCAGTTTCACAAATTGTTGACGGGCAGCTTCTCCAGTTGTTCCCAATATCTTGCCGGCATCAGAGGCTTGTAAGGCACCTTGAGTTTTAAGAAGCATTAATAACTTCTCACTCACAGTTTGCCCCTCAATTATTTTATTTTCCAAGTCTGAGCTTGACATATTGTTGGTCCCGACATTAATTTATTCCAAGATTTATCTTGTTTAATTTAACGTAAGATTTTTCACAACTCAACCTGTGTTCAGGATAACAATCATGATAATGACTGAGGAAAGCCGCTGGAGAGATCTGTTTTCCAGCAAAAATGCGCCTAGTGCCATGGCACTTTCACTGGGTGTGGGGTTAATGGCAACCAACACCTTAATCGCGATTACTATTTTGCCTTCTGTCGTCAAAGATATTGGCGGATTGAACCTTTATGCCTGGAATACGACATTATTTGTTGTGGCATCAATTATTGGTTCTGTTCTTTCTGCGAGATTACTTAGTGCATCAGGCGCAAGAAATGCTTATTTGGTTGCGGGTTTTGTTTTTTTCATCGGCAGTTTATTCTGCACCTTAGCACCCACAATGGAGATTATGCTGGTTGGAAGAACCATTCAGGGATTGGGGGGTGGGTTTCTATTTGCACTTTCCTACTTGATGGTTAATCTGGTGTTTGAGCAATCACTCTGGCCCCGGGCTATGGCATTGATTTCAGGGGTATGGGGCGTAGCAACCTTAATCGGGCCGGCTGTTGGTGGCATTTTCGCTGAAATGAACGTGTGGCGTTATGCGTTTGGCATTATGTTACCCATTACCTTACTGTATGCCTTGTTCACTTATCAGATTTTGCCCAAAAAACGGGTACAGGATACAACCAAAACGGCATTGCCGATTGTGCAGCTTATTCTGTTATCCGCCTCCGTACTCGCTGTTTCCTCAGGAAGTTTGTCACAAGATGTGCGTATCAATATTATCGGCATAGTAACGGCGGTGGTATTGGTATCTTTATTGATTGTTCATGAACGCAGAACTTCAGCGAGATTATTGCCTGAAAATGCGTTGAGTCTGCGCTCTCCCCACTTGGCCTTATTCGCCACCATATCACTCTTGGTGATAGGTTTGGCGGGTGATGTTTTTATTCCCTATTTTTTGCAGGTACTGCATGGGCAATCGCCTTTAGTGTCTGGTTATATGGTTGCGACCGCAGCATTGGGTTGGACGCTAGGGGAAATGCTCAGCGCGAGCTGGCATGGTGCGAGAATGCGTTTTTCGATTGTGAGTGGCCCTGTCTTCATGTTGATTGGCATGTTTCTGTTACTTGTGATGCTGCCCTATCAATCAGCAGGTGAGTGGCAAATAATATTACCGATCATTTTGGGATTGGGGTTGTTTGGCTTTGGCGTCGGTTTTGGTTGGCCTCATCTTTTAACCCGTATTTTGCAAGTTTCCAGTGACGCTGATAAAAACATTGCGGGTTCATCCATTACTACCGTTCAGCTATTTGCCACCGCATTCGGTTCTGCACTGGCTGGGATGGTCACCAATATATTTGGATTTTATCAGCCCGGTGGCGTGGAGGGCGCAGCTTCTTCTTCCCATTGGCTATTTCTGCTCTTCTCTGTCGCACCCGTATTGGCATTATTTACCGCGTATAAATCAGCAAGAATTAAAGTGGGGGAATAAATTTATTATCAACGGCATTATCGAAAAAATAATGCCGTTTTTTCATGATGTGCAGCGGAAGATATTCATATAATAGTGATGGTTGATTTCATAAATAAGAGCTAAGGATATTTGATGTTAGTTATTTCCCCTAGGCCAAAGGATGGTTGCCGTATCCGAATGACAGAGCTGAATCGCAGTTATTTATTGATAATTAAACAATTTTTTATACTATTTTTATTGCTCATCGGGATGGGGAACGCATCAGCCAGAGAGATAAAACAAGAAACAACAACTGTTGATATTCCTGCATTAAGCAAGCGCGTAACAGATATATCTGAAGTTCTAACGAAAGAAGAGCGTCAGGGCCTGAACCGGCAACTGAAAAAGCTGCAATCTGTAGAAAAAGTACAGATGGCAGTCCTGATTATCCCGACGACGGGCAGTGATACCGTTGAGGCATTTGCTTCCCGTGTATTTGATAAATGGAAGTTAGGCAGTAAAGAACGCAATGATGGCATCTTGTTTGTGATCGCTTCTGATGACCATAAAATGCGTATTGCAGTTGGCTCAGGTTTAGAACGTAAATTATCCGATGGTAAGGTTACACTCATTTTGTTGCAGGATGTGAAACCGGCTTTCAAAGAAGATGATTATTATCAGGGGATTAGCAAGGCAATTGATTCAATTGGTACATGGCTGAAAAAATCCGAACAAGCGGAAGCACAGAAAGAAACGGCGAAGATTGTTCAGGCTTTTGAAGAAGGCGATGGCGCATTCAACAAGATATCCGGTAAAGACATCTTTATGCTACTGGGTTTTTGGTTGGTGAGTATAATCTTACTGCCACTAAAAGTTTTTCGCACAGGGCATTGGTTTAAGCGTTTTCTCAAGAGTGCCCTGACTATCGCTGTAGGAACCTATGTACTGAACTTTATTGGGTTATTTTCTACCATTCCGGCAGAGTTTTATCTGCTCATTATCCTGTTACCCGTGATTCTGGTGTTTTTTCTGATCTCGTCCGTGGTGTCATTATTGAAAAGCCTATTCGGCAGCCTTTTTGGTGGCTTGTTTGGTGGCTGTAGTTCTGATCGTAACGATGATGATAATTTTTCCGGCGGTGGCGGCGGCAGTCGCGGTGGTGGAGCTTCAGGCGATTGGTAATTGTTTTTTGGCATATTGGTGGGGATTTATCCCCACCTATTTTAGTCATGCTCTTTACTGCTAATATGGCGTTTGTCGGGATTAAAGCAGGAGAGACAAATCACAGCTATTGCCAGGATCAGGCAATAAGCGATAATTGGCCAGGTAGTAGCGTTGGATAAAAGTGTAATGGTGAACGTTCCAATCCCCCCTAACAGTAACCCTCCCAAGCAGAAGTAGACTGCTGTAACCGTTCCTGCTATATGATCGAAACCTTGAAGTGCACCATTAGGTGCTACAGAAACAGCCACAGAGATCCCAATACCGACAAGCCACATTGGGGCAATGAAGCCAAATACCAAATCAGGTATAAGAGTCTCTCCAACTGCCAGCAACAGTGATCCGGCCATTAAGCAGCACATTCCTGCCCGTAACATATTCAAGCTTCCCCACCGGACAATCAGACCTCCCACAAATCGTGAAGTAATCATCATGGCGATGGCTACTGTTGCAAATAGCAAGCTGAAGCTAAGCTGTGATAATCCTTGCCGACCGATCATTATCCAAGGGGCCGTTGAAAGAAAGACGAAGAAGCTTCCCATGCCTGCACTGTAGCAGAGCGTGTACAGCCAGAAATTCAGACGTTTTACAGGAAGAAGTAGTTGCGACCACTGCAAGCTTGCCGTCCGTTGCTGCCGGGTCTCTGGACAGAATTTCCAGGCCGCAATAACAGCAACTGCCATTGCACATCCTAATAAACCAAAGATTGCGCGCCACCCCAGCCAAGTGTCAATCAGCGCTCCGAGCAAAGGACCTACTGCCGGAACTATAGCAAGCATAGAACCGAGCAAGCCATAGATGACGTTGATTTCTTTACGGCCCGAATAGATGTCGCGTACAGCCGCAAAAATGGCTACTAGACATGCCGAAGCTCCACAGGCTTGAATAATTCTGAGGCCCAAAAAAATTTCTGAGGATGAAGTTATGGCAAGGCCAAATGAAGCAACCGTGTAACCAATTCCACCACTAAGCAAAACAGGACGACGACCGAATCGATCTGATAACGGGCCAAACAAAAGCTGACCAGCTCCTAACAGAATCAGGTATACAGTTAATGTTAGCTGGATCGTCCCTGTTCCGGCATTAAGTACATCGGCCATGAGAGGAACGACGGGCAGATACATATCCATACCCAGTGATGCCAGTAAATCGAATGGTGATAACAGTAATATTGTGGCGGTAAGAGAATATTGCCAGGAAAAATCTTTTGAGTGCACGAATCCATCTCCTAAAGTTAAGGAATTGGCGGCGTGCTCATAGAATTGAGAGGTTCTTGAGGACGCCGCAACAACCGAAAAAACTATGGTTGCTGCGGCTTATCTCTCTGTTGTGTGCTCGTTAAGAGTACTCATATGTAGGTTATCCTTGTAGTGAATTCGTACCGTAAACATCTCTATGTTGAGATGCAAAGCGTTTTAAATTACGGATGGTACTTTATAGATAATTGTTCATTTTTTCTAACTATTTTTGCTTAATTGGTGACAGAAGCAGCATTTGTTGGCTGGTCTGTGAGCTTTGGCATTGTGCATTTCCAATATAAACAGAGTGCGTACCTACTGGATATAGCAGAATCAACATAACCTGACACATTCGATGTGCTCGGTGAACAACTCATCAACTGAACATCTTTTTTGTCTTCTTATCGCTTTTGCCCCACTCCATTTGTGTTC
>NZ_JBBMXH010000100.1:0-16379 GCF_037996725.1 Xenorhabdus entomophaga | reverse complement strand
AAAATCCTCCCCCATCATCCAAATCTACCCCGACGGCAAATTTACCACCAACGACGAATCCGAGGGGGCCACGGTCACCAAACTCGGCCTCGGTCATTATCAGATATCCGGCGTACTGGGCTATAACGCCGATGGGGCATGGGGTGTGCATGGTGGTATCTCTTCGCCGAAAAATAACAACGGGCTGGAACTCATCTACCTTGATGACAAGGTACACAAGGACGGCAGCATCACGATTGAGACGTTCCACCGTCAGCATACCCATTTACCCAAGCAGTTCCAGAACAGGCGGATAAAAGAAATCGTGGACGGTGAGAAGGTTTACTATGCCGATGGTGAGCCGTGTGACATTCCCGAAGGTTGTCGCTTAGACGTCCGTGTCCAGATGCCGGTGGATTCGGTGTGGAATGTGGGGCAGGGGAAAGTTGAAAATACCGAGTGTAATAAATGATGGATTTGGAAAAATAAAACAGTGAGGAAATTTTCATTAGCCAAGTGAGAATATTGATATTATCTCACTTGGCGTTGTTTCACTAAAGATATTCAATATTTCAATTAAGTAGCTTTATTTCAACAAGATAATCAGGAGAGTAACGCGATTCTATTTTGACATCAACGTGAAATTCACCTGTGTTATCAGAAAAATCGCCAGGGTAATCGTTAAATAAAAGGACTAATTCACCATTTGCAGGAATTGTCTTGTGGAGCACACCATTGCCAATTTCGTAGGTCTTGCCTCCAATTTTGGCAACCAAACTGTACGCCTTGTTACTGGGTTCGTCAGCAACACCTTGAGGCGCAGTATATGGATTTCCCGGCCCCCCATATTGCACCCACCCTCTAGCAATAATTGATATCACATCTCCCGCTTTTAGAAAAATCCCTGTGCCCTGACCATTTTCAGCAATAGCAGGAACAGTTCCAGACCAATCATACATAGTATTACCTCCAATTATGTTTTTTATAACTTCATGAAGGCGGGTTACTTCTCCGCCAGTGAACATCCATAAAATAGGTTCATTAATACTGGAGAATACGTTTTGACTAAGCTCGGTTTAACGATTAGGTGAGTGGCATGTTTTGTTGGCAGGATGACATAAAATGACAGGCAGGGAATTAATCAAATTTATCAGATGACTGATAAAACTCAGCACAGTAAAAGCGGGATTTCCCGACTTTTAACCCCTTGATTTCCCTAATCTCTGTCTCTGTGCCGGAAATAAGTAAAATCAACGACTTAGCTAAAGGTGGGATTTCCCGACTTTAATTCAGCACGCTTCTGTTTCAAACGGAGGCGTGGATTAACTATAGGGGTTCCTTGAGGTTGAGGAGTTCAATTGTCGAGGTCATTAGCTCAGTGACCTCGAAGAATACCGTGGTCCTCACTTTGGCCTACCCGATAATTTCGGGTTGGTTGAAAGTACGCCTAAGTGGGAATTCCCGCTTTGGCGATAACTCCTTGATTACTCCATTCGTCCTCACTTTGGAAACTGGAAATATTGAGATGCCCCGGGTGGTCAAAATGACGGCCTCGGAAGAATCAAAGGGTTACAGTGATGGCTTGAAAAATAAGCAGACGCCATATTTACAGTCTGGTGATCATTGGTTCCGACGATATTCGTCGTTAGTCACTGAGTTACATTAAGTAACCCTGTGAGTGTAAAGGTATGGTGGAAATCACCATACCCAAGGTGGGATATCACATCTTAATTCATATAGAGGTGCGCACAAAACAGTGACGTAAAAACAGAGGCTTAAGCCGTTTTGTCCAGCCCCTTGCGCACAAGTAACACTCTGAAAAATAAAGAATATATCCTTTTTGTCCAGTTCCTTTATTAGAGGGTTGGATTCAAGTCCCACTCTATCCCATATGTTTAAGGGCAGATTCCCGCCCTGTGGGGAATTATTCTTCTTTCTGCTGCATAAGTTTGTTGAATTTTTCATGCAGTGATTGTGGGTACAGCTCTGTGTACACTTGCCATAATACATTCAGTGAGCGATGTCCTGTTACCTGCGCCACTTCTTCAATTGAGAAGCCAGCTTCAAATAAACGACTGGCTCCTTCTCGGCGTAGATCGTGATAGCGGAGGTCTTCAATGCTTAGAGCGTTACGGACTCTCTGGAATCCTGCTGTTACGCTTTTGGCGTTGTAAGGAAATATTAGTTCACTTGTTTTTGGTTGTCTTTGAACAATATCCCAGGCATTCCCAAGCAAAGGAACGGACATGTGATTCCCCGTTTTCTTTCTGGGATCTTTCCTATCCCTTACAACGACAGATCTTTGTTTTTCGTCTACATCATCCCATCTAATTTTGCAGACCTCTCCTATGCGCATGCAGCTTAAGATTGAGAAATTTAAGATATCTTCATAGGGTATTTTCCCTTCTCTATGATTACTGCGCTTGCGTAACCCAACAATAAGTTTATCGATCTCATCTTGCGCAGGCCTTCGACTACGACGTTGGGACTTTCCTATTAACCCCATTTGAATCAGTAAAGGACGCGCTTCATATGCAGGATTTGATACATAGTCTATGTTATAGATTGGCTTGGCTGTTTTTAATACGGACGTTAAATAGCTGACATCGTGGTTAATGGTTGATGGAGTAATACCAGTAGAATGTCTTTGCTTGCAATACTCGATAACATGGCTAACTGACAACTCTGAAAGTGTTAGTTTCGCTAATTCACTATCTAAGAGCATGTCTAATACATATTTTTTAGTTCTTCCTGCTTTCCCACCCAAGTCTGGGTCATTGATATATTTATACAGCAGATCACCGACTGTTAAATCTTCAATATCACTTTGCGTGGGAACTCCGCTTTGCTCTAGTTCAGCGGATCGTATAGCTCCCCAGGTTTTAGCCTGAGCCATTTTACCAAATGTTTTAGTTTCACGATGGATGTGTTTACCGCTTTCTTTTATTCCCACTGTACAGCGGTATCTAATAGTGCCGTCAGCACGAGGGCGTTTCACTATGTTATAGTAGGCCATTATTTACCTCCCAGACACCAGTACACCATTTGGTGTGGTGTACTGGATGGTGTACCGATAAATTCAAAATAGCCTAAAATGTATTAAAATGCACGAAAATATAAAGATACAAAAACTTATCAAATTCACTGGGATATCAACTGGAAGCGAGAAATTCAAACCTTCCCGCTTTTCCGTTGCCCCCATGTTGGACTGGACTGACCGTCATTGCCGTTATTTCCATCGCTTATTAAGTAAGGAAGCATTGCTGTATACGGAAATGGTGACAACAGGTGCGATTATTCATGGTAAAGGGGATTATCTGGCCTATAACGAGCAAGAACATCCACTGGCATTACAATTGGGTGGCAGTGAACCTCACGCATTGGCGCACTGTGCCAAGATTGCGCAAGAGCGGGGTTACGATGAAATCAATTTAAATGTTGGTTGCCCCTCTGATCGTGTGCAGAATGGTCGTTTTGGAGCATGCCTGATGGGAGAAGCCACGCTGGTGGCCGATTGTGTCAAGGCGATGCAGGATGTGGTGGATATTCCTGTTACGGTTAAAACCCGCATCGGAATTGATGAACAGGATAGTTACGAGTTTTTGTGCGATTTTATCGATACTGTCATGATAAATAGCGATTGCGACAATTTTGTGATCCATGCGCGCAAGGCGTGGTTGTCTGGATTGAGTCCAAAAGAAAACCGTGAAATTCCGCCTCTGGATTATCCACGAGTTTATCAATTGAAGAAAGATTTCCCACAACTGACTCTTTCCATTAATGGCGGCATTAAATCATTGGAAGAAGCGAAGCAGCATTTGCAGCATGTGGATGGCGTGATGATTGGGCGGGAAGCCTACCAAAATCCATCTATTCTGGCGAATGTGGATCGTGAATTGTTTGATCAAACAGCCCCCGTAGCGAATACGATAGATGCGGTTAAGGCGCTTTATCCTTATATCGAACAGGAATTGTCAAAAGGAGCCTATTTAGGGCATATCACCCGCCATATTTTAGGGATTTTTCAGGGCATTCCCGGTGCACGCCAATGGCGGCGACACTTGAGCGAAAATGCCCATAAATCAGGGGCTGATATTATGGTTGTTGAAAAAGCACTGGAAATGGTGACAGAGCGGATGTGATCCGCTCTGATATTTTGTTTGAAATTATGGGATCAACAAGCTGGAACCGTGGGTGGCACGGCTTTCCAGCATCTGGTGTGCCCTTACGGCTTCGCTCAGTGGAAATTGCTGCTTTTCCGGTACATCCACATTGATTTTGCCGCTGGCAATAAGATCAAACAGCGTCTTGCTGGCCTCTGCCAATTCTTCACGAGTCGTGATATAGCCATTAAGAGAAGGGCGGGTAAGAAACAGTGAACCTTTCTGATTGAGGATCCCCAAATTCACGCCTGTCACTGGCCCTGAAGCATTACCGAAGCTGACCATCAAACCTTGCCGTTTCAGGCAATCCAATGAATCCAGCCATGTCTCTTTGCCGACAGAGTCATATACTACGCCAACCTTTTCCCCGCCAGTGATGTCCAAGACACGTTCCATAATATTCTCGCGATGATAGTTGATTGTCTGCCATGCCCCAGCCGCTTTGGCAAGCGAGGCTTTTTCGTCTGAACCCACTGTTCCAATCAATTTTGCGCCCAGTGCTTTTGCCCATTGGCAGGCAATTAAACCCACACCGCCGGCTGCGGCATGAAACAGAAATGTTTCTCCCGCCTGGATTTTATGAGTCAGATTGAACAGATAGTAAACGGTTAAACCTTTTAAAAAAGATGCAGCAGCTTGTTCAAATGAAATCTCATCCGGTAACAGCGCTAATTTGCTTTCGGGCACATTGTGTACTTCACTGTAAGCACCAGCGTCAGATAGGGCATAAACAACACGATCACCAATTTTAATGGATGTCACATTTGAACCTACTTTAGTGACAATACCTGCGGCTTCGGTTCCCAGCCCGCAGGGCAAACTGGCTGGCGGATATAGCCCGCTACGCACATAGGTGTCAATGTAGTTAATCCCGATGGCTTTATTTTCGACTTGAACTTCATCAGATGCAGGGTCAACAGGCGTAAATTCACAATATCGGAGTACTTCTGGGCCGCCAGTGGCGGAATATTCGATGTGTTTTGCCATGGTAACTCTCTCATTATGTTAGAAATATTGGGAACAGCCTCGCACGTTTGCAATGAAACTGCTGCAAACAGCGTAAATGTATCTGAAATCATTGCAGACTATATATAATTACTCAAGGCTGTTTTCATGGCGTATACTGATGCGCTATTTCTTTTTTTGTTTAGTGGATTGACGCGGTATACATGGCTGGAAAAAAACCAACTAACAACAGTATGGCTGAACCAAAAGATCGCCAAGTGGAAGGGCTGAAACTTCCACCACACTCTTTGGAAGCAGAGCAATCCGTGTTGGGCGGTTTGATGCTGGATAATGAACGTTGGGATAATGTTTCTGAGCGGGTTACCAGCAATGACTTTTTCAGCCGACCACACAGGCGTATTTTTTCTGAAATGCAGCGTTTACTCGAAACGGGTAAACCTATCGACCTGATTACGTTATCGGAATCTCTTGAACAGAATGGCGAGCTCGATAAGGTAGGCGGGTTCGCCTATCTGGCAGAGTTGTCAAAAAATACCCCAAGTGCTGCAAACATCAACGCTTATGCTGATATTGTCCGCGAACGTGCGGTAGTGCGCGATATGATCGCGGTGGCAAATGAAATTGCAGATGCGGGTTACGATCCGCAGGGGCGGACTAGCGAAGAGCTCTTGGATCTGGCTGAATCAAGGGTATTCCAGATTGCAGAAAACCGGGCAAATAAAGATGAAGGCCCGAAAGGTATTGAACAGATCCTTGAAGAAACTGTTGAGCGAATTGAACAACTCTATCAGCGTCCGCATGATGGTGTGACAGGCGTCTCTACAGGCTATCAGGATCTGGATAAAAAGACGGCCGGTTTGCAAAAATCAGATCTGATTATTGTGGCAGCGCGTCCTTCAATGGGTAAAACCACCTTTGCGATGAACCTGTGTGAAAACGCAGCGATGATGCAGGATAAGCCAGTCCTGATCTTCAGCCTTGAGATGCCCGGTAATCAGATCATGATGCGTATGCTGGCATCCCTTTCTCGCGTGGATCAAACGCGCATTCGTACCGGTCAACTTGATGATGAAGATTGGGCACGGATTTCCAGTACCATGGGGATTTTGCTGGAAAAACGTAATATGTATATCGATGACTCATCCGGTTTGACGCCGACAGACGTGCGTTCCCGTGCGCGACGGATTTTCCGTGAGCATGGCGGGCTTAGTTTGATTATGATCGACTACCTGCAATTGATGCGAGTCCCTTCTTTATCTGATAACCGGACACTGGAAATTGCGGAAATATCACGCTCATTGAAAGCATTGGCAAAAGAACTTCAAGTGCCGGTTGTTGCGCTTTCCCAGCTTAACCGTAGTTTGGAACAGCGAGCTGATAAACGTCCGGTTAACTCCGACCTGCGTGAATCAGGCTCTATCGAACAGGATGCTGACTTGATCATGTTTATCTATCGTGACGAGGTTTATCACGACAACAGTGAACTGAAAGGCGTGGCAGAAATCATCCTTGGTAAACAGCGTAACGGCCCGATAGGGACGGTAAGGCTGACGTTTAATGGCCAATGGTCACGGTTCGATAACTATGCAGGGCCAAGCTATAGCGACGAATAATTCTGGTGCCTATCGTTCATATTCAAATGACCTGAAATAAGCAGCGTCCAAAATAATGGGGATAGGCTTTTAATTACCACTCTTGATCGGAAAATCATAAAAAGGGGACGAAATGAAAGCGGCAACTGCTGTTATCGACCGCCGCGCTCTGCGACATAATCTGCAACAGGTTAGAGTACAAGCTCCTGACAGTAAACTGATTGCAGTTGTGAAAGCAAACGCCTATGGACATGGTTTATTAGAAACTGCGTACACAATGGAAGACGCTGATTGTTTCGGCGTTGCCCGGATTGGGGAAGCTCTCGCTCTGCGTAGTGGCGGGATCGTCAAGCCGATTTTGCTATTGGAGGGTTTTTTTGAGGCGGCAGATTTGCCCGTTCTGGTCGTCAACCACATTGAAACTATAGTCCACAGCATTGAGCAGCTCGAAGCGTTAGAGCAGGCGGATTTGCCCCATCCGATTAAAGTGTGGATGAAACTGGATACAGGCATGCACCGTCTGGGCATCAGGATTGATGAAGCAGAAGAATTTTATCAACGCCTGAGCCGTTGCCATAACGTCGAACAACCCGTGAATATCATCAGTCATTTCAGCCGTGCAGATGAACCTACCGTAGAAACTACCCAACATCAAATTGATTGCTTTATGGCATTTATTGCGGATAAATCTGGTGAAAAATCCATAGCCGCATCAGGTGGAATTTTATTGTGGCCACAAGCCCACTTGGATTGGGTTCGCCCTGGTATCATGATGTACGGAGCTTCTCCGATAGAGGGTAAAACAGCCGCTGATTTTAACTTAATTCCAGCAATGACACTAAAATCCAACTTGATTGCCGTGCGTAAACATAAAGCGGGTGAATCAGTGGGATATGGTGGTACATGGAATAGTGAGCGCGATACTTATCTTGGTGTCGTGGCGATGGGATATGGTGATGGTTATCCCCGTAGCGCACCCGCGGGTACGCCAGTATTTATTAATGGCCGGGAAGTACCACTTGTTGGGCGTGTTTCCATGGATATGATTACCGTGGATTTAGGGCCAGAGTGTCAGGATAAAGTAGGCGATGAAGTTACCCTTTGGGGGAATGCCCTGTTAGTTGAAAAAATAGCCCAACATTCAGGGATTAGCGCTTATGAGTTGATTACGAAACTGACTTCACGTGTTGCGATGGAATATCTAGACGAATAATTCGGTAAGTTATATTGTCTGTCAGTACATTTTCTTATATATACCCACGGTATTTTAAGATGTAGCGCGACAGCGGGTATATTCAATAACAGGGGGTATGAAAAGTGTTCCAGAATGTTGATGCGTATGCAGGCGATCCTATCCTGTCGTTGATGGAAAAATTTAATAGCGATCCCCGTGCAGAAAAAATTAATTTGAGCATTGGGCTTTACTACGATGAACAAGGCGTAACCCCACAATTGCAGGCTGTTGCCGCTGCTGAAGAGCAAATGTGTGCTCTGCCATCATCTGCTTCTCTTTATCTCCCAATGGAAGGATTACTTGCCTATCGTGCGGCAATTCAGGAATTGTTGTTCGGTAAAGATCACCCCTTATTAAATCAGAAACGTGTCGCGACCATTCAAACCGTGGGTGGTTCAGGCGCATTAAAAGTGGGGGCTGATTTTTTACACCGTTATTTCCCTGATTCTGAAGTGTGGTGTAGTGATCCAACATGGGAAAACCATGCCGCTATTTTTGCGGGTGCAGGGATCAAAGTGAATTATTACCCCTATTTTGATGATAAAACTAAAGGGGTAAAATTTGACGAAATGTTGGCAACATTTAAACAACTGCCGGCAAAAAGCATTATTTTGCTGCATCCTTGCTGTCATAATCCAACGGGTTCTGATTTAAACAATGATCAATGGGATCAGGTAGTGCAAGTTGCCAAAGAGAAGGGGTTGATTCCTTTCCTCGATATCGCTTATCAGGGATTTGCAGATGGTATGGAAGAAGATGCTTATGCAATCCGGGCAATGGCAAATGCCGAATTACCTTGTTTGGTCAGCAATTCATTCTCAAAAATATTTTCGTTGTATGGTGAGCGTGTTGGTGGCCTGTCCGTTATTGGTGAAGATACAAAAGTAACTGAACATATCTTGGGTCAATTAAAAGCGAGTGTGCGACGCATTTACTCCAGCCCGCCAAATTTTGGTGCTCAGGTTGTAGCAAGAGTATTAAGTACCCCTGAATTAAAAACGCAGTGGCTGGAAGAAGTTGAACAGATGCGCTTGCGTATTCGGGAAATGCGGATAGTGTTGGTCGACGCATTGAAAAAATCCCTGCCAGAGAAAGATTTTGATCACTTGCTGAAACAACGCGGTATGTTCAGTTATACCGGATTCAGCCAGGAACAGGTCGATCGACTGCGTGAAGAGTTTGGTGTCTATCTGGTCGGTTCTGGTCGTGTTTGCATGGCGGGTGTGAATCATCATAATGTACAGCGCATCGCAGAGGCGTTTGCTGCGGTGAGTTAGTCATTTGCTCGTCTGTAAGATTTATAAATTTCCCTTGTTCTAATAATGGGCAGGGGAAATTTCACCAAGTACGCGAATCAAGCAGGTATTATTTGTAGAAGGTAAAGAATATCCCGCATAACGATAGAAAATGAGTTTCTATATTACAGATATCTCTGTTATAGCCCAAAATAGAAGATTTTTATTGGTTATTTTTGCCTGAAGTTTGTTCTCCATGTCAATTAATGATGGTTTACTATATAGTGATCAACTGAATTTTTAACACTTCCCTTTCACCTTAATACCTAATCCACTTGAATATTTAACTTAATCTTTTAAAGCCAAAAGATTAACTGAATGGAATTAAAGAAAATGTAATACTCACTCTTGAGCTCTTTCATCAGTTATTAGGATGAACATTAACCCGTAAAGACGCAATTGCGTTTTTATTGCGATAATTATTAAAAGAGTCAAAGCATTATGGATATGCAATCAAGAAAGTATGGTAGAACGTTCCATTACCCGTTCTCGCCAGGCACGACCAGTGACGATCGCATCAATCATCATTGGTGGCAGGATATACAAAACATTAAGCAGCTTGTTCACACGGAAAAGTTGGACGGTGAAAATAATTGCCTGAATAAATATGGTGTATTTGCCCGTTCGCATGCCGCACCAACGCAATCGGCATGGACTCAACAAATTCGTCAGCGTTGGCAATTATTGAAAGGTGACTTAGGTGATATTGAGATCTTTGGTGAAAACCTTTATGCCATTCACTCCATTGAATACCGCCATCTTGAAGAATACTTCTTCATATTTGCCGTTCGTATTAAAGATATCTGGCTCAGTTGGGAAGAAGTGAAATTTTATGCAACATTATTTGATTTTCCGACTGTGCCTGAAATAAACATTCCTGAAATAAGGAATGAATCGGCATTTATGCAAAACATTATTGAAACAGCAAAGCAGGGAAGTTGTTTTTCTTCATGGGATACACAGAATAAAAAGCTATGTTCAATGGAAGGTATTGTTAGCCGCGATGCTGATGAATATTTGGTTACTGATTTTCCACATTATGTCTTTAAATATGTACGAAAAAATCATGTCAAGACAGGCACCCATTGGAAGAGGAACTGGCAAAGAGCACCTCTATATTTTGAATATCTTTCTAATTCGAATAAATGCAGTACGGAAGGAGAGAAGAAATGAGTTGGTTATTCAGCCACAATAAATCGTGGGATTCCTTATCCTCTGCTTTCTCTTTTATCGCTGATATGGATGGGGTTCAACAAGATCCCATCCATCATGCGGAAGGTGATGTTGCGATCCATACCCAAATGGTATTGGCTACATTGGAACAATTGCCGGAATATTCCTTACTGACGTTGGAAGAACAGGAAATTCTCTGGACGGCAGCGCTGTTACATGATGTAGAAAAACGCAGCACTACGCGGTTGGATTGGAATGGACGCATTATTTCTCCGGGGCATGCCCGTAAAGGGGAGCTGTCGACCAGACAAATTTTGTTTCAGAAAATATCTACACCATTTGTAATACGGGAACAAATTGCCGCGCTCGTGCGTTTTCATGGGTTGCCCTTGTGGTTAATGGAAAAGCCCAACCCACAAAAGGCATTATTGGCAGCTTCATTGCGTGTTGATACTCATTTGCTGACTTTATTGGCAAAAGCGGATGTATTGGGGCGCATATGTCACGATTCGCAAGAGTTACTCGGGCGTATTGAACTGTTTGAACTTTAT
The DNA here is from genome assembly GCF_037996725.1 of Xenorhabdus entomophaga. NCBI lineage: Bacteria > Pseudomonadati > Pseudomonadota > Gammaproteobacteria > Enterobacterales > Morganellaceae > Xenorhabdus > Xenorhabdus entomophaga. The sequence continues at coordinate 5,426 of NZ_JBBMXH010000100.1, read as the reverse complement.
TGCCGTGAGCAAGGTTGCTGGCGTAAGCCCCGGGCATTTTCTTCTGGTGAAGCACGATTCCATTACTTTTCCACTGACAGCGAACAGCCAGACTATCAACCTTATGATGACTACGGTAGCCAAGTGACATTGTTGTGCGGATTGCCGGGTATGGGCAAAGACCACTTTATCCAGCAGTATGGTAAAGGGATATCAGTGCTCAGTCTGGATGCGATTCGTCGTGCGCATCAAATTAATCCGGAAGATAAAAATGCCAATGGTTGGGTCGTACAGCAAGCGAAACAGCAGGCCAGAGAAAAGCTACGCAGCAGGCAAGATTTTATCTGGAATGCGACTAACTTGACGGGACAAATGCGTCAGCAATTGATCAAGTTGTTTGTGAGTTATAACGCTAGAGTGCGGATTGTTTATATTGAGCAAGATTACAAGCGCTGGCGTCAGCAGAACAGTAATCGCCAATATGCGGTACCGGATAAGGTGATGGATCGGATGCTTGATAAACTGGAGGTTCCTGTGCCTGAAGAAGCACATGAAGTCTGCTATTTTATCGATTCTGTGATGTTGAGCTGATAACCTCGGAAAGTATTTCTGAGAGTTGTGACGAAATTAGAAGGCTGCTGGAATACCGCAGCCTTACTATTTTTATGGCCTTAATATGAAAGGATTATTTTTGCAGTAATTGATAGAACGTTGGGTTGTCATCACATTGTCCGCCGCCACATTCCAATATGGTAGAAACCAGATTAGCCGCGATCAACAAGGCGAACAAACCCATGGCAATTTTGCCTAATGTTGGTGGGGTGTATCTTGCCGTATCAGTATTGCCGGATTTCAGAGGCATGATAACTGCAATAGCAATAATGGTCAGGATAGATAGGATTGCAGCCCAGGTATAAAAATGTAATCCGAAGAATGTTGAACCATATCCCGTATCACCCGGAAAGATATGAAGGGAGACCTGACGCATGGCAACGAACCCAGTCACAATACAGCCAAGTATTGAAAGGCTGTAATGACCGTTTTTTATGCCAAAATAAATATTAAATAAAAACCCGAAACCAATCATGATGATGCCCGCGCGTTGCAATAAGCATAATGGGCAAGGGAGTTCAAAACGTGCTAATTGGTAATAAAACGCGACTATTAAAACTACACTGATACCGAATAGACCAAGGATATTCAAAGCCATCGCTAGGTTAATATTACGTGGTGCTGACATTGTATTATTCATTGTGGCCTCCGATTCAGAAAGAAAGATTCAATGCATCAGTGGCATGATATTTAAACCAAAATATCGTGATGATGAATAAAGCGAACCAAAGTGCATACGTCAGCTTTTTTTTGCCTGTCATGACGGTGGCAATGATAACCAGTGCGACTAAGAACGGTAAAAACATATACATGTTTGATCTCCATTATGAATTTAAAGCATATGTTATGCCATTATGGCATTAATACATGAAAGGTGTGATTAGTAATAATATTAGATCAACAATACGATACTGATTTACGAAAAGTTATTTCGTACGGATTGGCTACAAAAAAAATCTTTTTTTGCGCTTGCGGGGGTTTTATTGGTTAACAATTTGGTTAAAAGCAGATAAAAACTCCCCACGGCGTGGGGAGGATAGTAAATTATTTTAATTGAGGAAGTAAACTAATCACGTTCAAGTATTGGCTTTAAAAAACGAGCAGTGTGAGATTTCTGACACTTAGCAACTTCTTCTGGTGTTCCCGATACCAGTATTTCACCACCCCCGCTACCGCCTTCAGGGCCAAGATCGACAATCCAGTCAGCGGTTTTGATTACATCCAGATTGTGCTCAATGACGACGATGGTGTTTCCCTGATCCCGCAATTGATGCAGAACAGACAGTAACTGTTGAATATCTGCGAAATGCAAACCAGTTGTTGGCTCATCAAGGATATACAGCGTTTGGCCTGTACCTCTTTTAGATAATTCCCGAGCCAGTTTTACCCGTTGGGCTTCCCCGCCAGAAAGTGTTGTTGCGGATTGCCCCAGACGAATATAGGAAAGACCGACATCTATCAAGGTTTGCAGTTTACGGGCAAGTGCTGGAACCGCATCGAAAAACTCCCGGGCCTCTTCAATCGTCATATTCAGCACTTCATTAATATTCTTGCCCTTATATTTGACTTCCAGCGTTTCACGGTTGTAACGCTTGCCCTTACATTGATCGCAAGGCACATAAACATCAGGTAAGAAGTGCATCTCAACCTTGATTACGCCATCGCCCTGACAGGCCTCACAGCGTCCGCCCTTGACGTTGAAACTGAAACGTCCCGGAGTATAACCACGAGTACGGGATTCAGGAACGCCGGCAAATAACTCCCTTACCGGTGTAAATACACCAGTATAAGTAGCAGGGTTTGAACGAGGGGTTCTGCCGATCGGACTTTGGTCGATATCGATCACCTTGTCAAAATGCTCAAGCCCTTGAATATCGATATAAGGCGCCGGGATAATGTTTGTTGCTCCGTTTAACTGACGCTGTGCGATAGGGAACAACGTATCGTTGATCAGCGTCGATTTACCTGAACCAGAAACACCCGTGATACAGGTAAACAGGCCAACAGGCAATTTTAATGTCACTTTTTTCAGGTTATTGCCTTTTGCACCAATCAGTTTCAACATTTTGTCTGGGTCGGCTGGTACACGCTGGTCAGGGATCGCAATCTGGCGTTCGCCGCTCAGGAATTTTCCTGTAAGGGATTCCTTGCTTTCCATAATATCGGTGATCGTTCCTTCGGCAACGATCTCGCCGCCATGTACACCCGCACCAGGCCCGATATCAATAATATGGTCAGCCGCACGGATGGCGTCTTCATCGTGTTCGACCACGATAACGGTATTACCCAGATTGCGCAGATGCAGCAAAGTTTCCAGCAAACGCTCATTATCCCGTTGGTGCAGACCAATGGAAGGCTCATCCAGCACATACATCACACCGACAAGGCCGGCACCAATTTGGCTGGCTAAACGGATACGTTGGGCTTCGCCGCCCGAAAGGGTTTCTGCTGATCGGGAAAGCGTCAGATAATTCAGCCCGACATTGACCAAAAATTTCAGGCGATCATGGATCTCTTTCAGGACTTTTTCAGCAATTTTCGCACGTTGTCCACTCAGTTTGATATTTTGGAAAAACTCCATCGCATGACCGATGCTGAAATCTGAAATCTGCGGCAGAGTAGTATTTTCGATAAAGACAAAACGTGCTTCTTTGCGCAATCGGGTTCCTGCGCAGGAAATGCAAGAACGGTTGCTGATATATTTTGCCAATTCTTCCCGTACTGCGCTGGATTCAGTCTCTTTATAGCGGCGTTCCATATTATGCAGAACACCTTCGAAGGGATGATTACGAACGGTTACATCGCCACGATCATTGGTGTATTTAAATTCAATCGATTCTTTGTCTGAACCGTATAAAACCACTTTCCGAATGTCTGGGCTTAACTGATTGAATGGAGCTTCAATATCGAATTTATAGTGTTCTGCCAGTGACCTCAGCATTTGGAAGTAATAGAAATTACGGCGATCCCAACCACGAATAGCGCCCCCTGCAAGGGAAATATCTTCATTCTGAACAACACGGTCAGGATCGAAAAATTGCTGAACCCCTAAGCCGTCACACGTTGGGCAAGCCCCGGCGGGATTGTTGAAAGAAAACAGGCGTGGTTCCAGTTCGCTCATGCTATAGCCACAAATTGAACAGGCAAAATTGGCAGAGAAAACCAATTCTTCGGCTTGCCCATCATCCATATCGGCAATCACAGCCGTGCCACCGGAAAGCGCCAACGCAGTTTCGAATGATTCTGCCAGCCGCTGAGCGAGGTCGGCACGTACTTTGAAGCGATCGATAACCACTTCAATAGTATGCTTTTTCTGCAATTCGAGTTTAGGTGGATCAGAAAGATCACACACCTCACCATCAATACGGGCACGGATATAGCCTTGTGCAGAGAGATTATCCAACAGTTTTGTGTGCTCACCTTTGCGTTCTTTGACAACAGGAGCCAGCAACATCAAGCGTTGGCCTTCCGGTAACGCCAGAACATTATCGACCATCTGGCTGATAGTCTGGGCTGCCAGCGTGATATCGTGGTTGGGACAACGTGGCTCACCCACACGTGCAAACAGCAGACGGAGATAATCGTGGATTTCAGTAATCGTCCCGACCGTAGAACGCGGGTTATGGGAAGTAGACTTTTGCTCAATAGAAATGGCGGGGGATAGCCCCTCAATATGGTCGACATCGGGTTTTTCCATCAATGACAAAAACTGGCGTGCATACGCAGAGAGCGATTCAACATAGCGACGCTGACCTTCCGCATACAGGGTATCGAAAGCCAGCGATGACTTGCCAGAGCCTGATAGCCCGGTAATGACTATCAGCTTGTCACGGGGAATTATCAAATTGATATTTTTGAGATTATGGGTGCGGGCGCCCCGAACTTCGATGTTATCCATATACCATTTCCCAGATTATTGACAGTGCAAAATTTGTAAACGCGTTATTATTGCACAAACATTGCTGAATGGATATACAGTATTTAACGGCAAATCATGCTGAAACCAAGACAATGTAAAGTACGATACGCTTCGCAAAGTATAATATAACGATGCTATGTTTAAACTTAATCCTCGCATGGTAAACTACTTTGTTTATAATTAGAGAAGTTTGTTTTTAGCAAAATTCATTTCATCAGGAGTATTCCCAATGGCCAGCAGAGGCGTAAACAAAGTTATTTTAGTGGGTAATTTGGGGCAGGACCCGGAAGTTCGCTATATGCCGAATGGCGGTGCAGTCGCAAACATTACTCTGGCAACGTCTGAGAGCTGGCGTGACAAGCAAACCGGTGAGATGAGAGAGAAAACCGAATGGCACCGTGTGGTACTTTTCGGCAAACTGGCAGAAGTGGCGGGTGAATATCTGCGTAAAGGTTCTCAGGTTTATATCGAAGGTTCTTTGCAGACTCGTAAATGGCAGGATCAGAGCGGCCAAGACCGTTACACCACTGAAATCGTGGTAAACGTTGGCGGCACCATGCAGATGCTGGGCGGCCGTGGCAGTGCAGGGCAAGAAGCACCTATGCAACAAAGCGGCGCTTGGGGACAACCACAGCAGCCACAAGCATCTCAGCAATTCAGCGGCGGCGCGCCATCTCGTCCGGCACAGTCTCCTGCGCCACAGAGCAATGAGCCACCAATGGATTTCGATGATGATATTCCATTCTAAGGAAGATTTTAGAACAATACATAATATGTAAGAAGAGGCTCCTTGAATTAAGGAGCTTTTTTTGTATATAGAAAACCCCCAGCTTGGCTGGGGGTTCCGTAGAGCTTACAGCTATAAGTCTGCTATAAAAACCCCTTTTGATTTGTTAAAACACCTTGCGGTCTGGCA
>NZ_JBBMXH010000099.1:0-17660 GCF_037996725.1 Xenorhabdus entomophaga | reverse complement strand
GACTCCCGGTTTGGCCAGCGTGACATGACTCCCGTCTTGCCGCATCTTTACCCAACCGTCAGCCATCAGGCGTTTGATTAACTCTGCACTACTCATCAATCCTCCATTGTGCTAATGTGTAGGTATAATACCTGCAAAATTACATTCAGTCAATGAATTTATGGGTATTATACCTATAAATATTAATAGGCAGTGATCTCCTCTTTACCCTGTCATTGATTACCCGCCCATAGAGCGCAACCAAACGCACACAGAAACATGCACAATCAGATTGACGCACGTTACGGTTAATTTGGATCACGTTCTTACGCTGCATCTCATGCTGCGCAATCCCCACGAAATAAACGTAAACCCCACGTAAAACGGACTACACCGCACCCGCCTGCACGTTTTGGATCAAAAAGTTATTTCAGTTTGAGAATTCTACAAACGGTATCGCCAGACCGCGCCAGCACTGGTGATGTGGGAAAAATCGCAAACTGAAAGGTGTGAAAAGATTTACAGGGAATTGCAGTTTTTGGATCGTGGGATGGATCGCAGGTAAAAATCAATGTGATGATATTAAAGGATAAATTCTATTTTACGTGAGAATGTTGGATCACCAAGCAAAGCCGCATCAGATTAAAGAACTCAAGCGTGGCGCGGCGTTGTGAGATAAGAGGGACTGAAATTTATTGCTTCGCTGAATTATCTTCGTCTGCGTGTACAACTCTGATGGCCTGAGCTGTTTCGATAATTTTGATGGCCTCTTCTGCTGACAGTCCTTTCAAATCGATTAGGGTACTGTCTTTGGAAAATTCAATTTTGATATTCCGTTTTGTAGTAAACATTTTCATTATCCTTAATGATGTTGGTGCAATTTTAATTAAGCAATAATGAATTACGCTAGAAACAAGGGGGCAAGGCAAGTTAAAGATATTTCGGGGATCAGTATAGCCGTAGCTAAAAATCTCTGTCGCCATTTTGTCGCCGTTCGCTATCGGAAAGCAAAAAACCACTTGTGTGGCAGTGGTTTATTCTATTGATTTTATAGTATTTTATCGGTGATATTCACCTGCGGCTTCGGGTTGATAAAGTATCTCTAATACTTTTATTCGAGTCTTTTCGCCGTTAGGTAATTTCCAGCTGATTTCATCGTTCACTCTCAGACCCAAAAGCGCAGCGCCCAAAGGAGCCATAACGGACAGATGTTTGGTGCTGTCTTTCAGGGATGCCGGATAGACGAGTGTGCGAACACGTTCTTCATTGCTGCCCAAATCAATAAAACGAATTTCACTGTTCATTGTGACAACATTGGCTGGAATATCCACCGGAGCCACTATTTCGGCTCTATCCAACTCTTCGTTCAAAGCGTCTGCGATGCTGGTATTCGCAAATGCGGGTTGTTCCAACAGAGAATCTAAACGTTCGGCATCCAGTTCATTGATAATAATTTTTGGTTTTTTCATACCACGCTCCAAATTAGGCTCAATATAAAATAACACCCCCGCATCGCAAGGAGGGGGGTGTTATTTTCAAAGTGATTAAAATGATATTAGGCTGTTCTGCCGTGAAAATAAAGAGATCATGATCACGAACTGTTTTGCGTTGTTAATGAGATAAGGCTCCTTAACAACGGTCAGAAGGATAACACGATATCATTTGGAATGGCTGATTAGGAGCCTGTAACAACGATTTTTGGGTTGGTTTCTCCCCAGATGGAGGATAACTCAACAACGTGCACACCACTCCATTTCTGGATGTCAGACTGAGTAATTTCGTCATTTCCTTGTTTACCGAAGATCACAACTTCATCGCCCGCCTTCACGTCAGGCAGGTCAGTAACGTCTACCATCGCGGTGTTCATGGAAATGCTGCCAACAATGGGGGCACGGTGGCCGTTGATCAGAACATAGGCTTTGTTTGACATGTTGGAGCTTAAGCCATCAGAGAAACCAACCGGCAGGTTAGCGAGTTTGGAATCACGTTTCAGGGTGTGAGTGTTGTCGTAGCTAACACCATTGCCTTTAGGGTATGACTTGACAGAAGCAACACGGGTTTTAACTTCAATCAGGGGTTTGTATTCTGGATGGCTGGTGGTCAGAATGCCGTAAAGTGCACTACCAACGCGTACCATATCAAATTGTGCTTCTGGGATGCTCATTGACGCAAAAGAACTTGATGCGTGCAGTGTGACTTCATCTCTTTTCAGATTGGCGGTTTTGATCAACCAAGTAGTTTGTTCTTGGAAGTTCTTAATGCTTGAACGGATTGCATCCAGATCGGTGAGAGCATGGTGGCTCATTATGCCGGTCAGTTTCAGGTTAGGTAACTGAACGATTTTCAGAGCTTCTTGTTTACCCTGTTCAGTTTTCATTTCCAGACCGTTACGGCTCATGAGGCCAGTGTTCAGGGCCAGATGAACGCGAATTTGTTTGCCATGTTTTTTAGCCAGAGCATCAACAGCCTGAGCCTGTTCCAGATCACCGACCATTTCTTCCATGTCATAGTCCAGAGTGCTTTCAATTTCACTCACATCGGCTGTGCGGACACGCAGTAATTGTCCTTTAAAGCCGCTTTCACGCACGATGCGGGCTTCTTCATTACTGGTAATGCCTACACAATTTACGCCCGTTTTAATGATAGATGGCATCAGCAAGTCGATACCATGGCCGTAGGCATCGCCTTTCAGAATCGCACACATTTTAGTGCCTGTGTTCAGTTTTTTTTGCAGTGTGTGGATATTGTTTTCGAAAATAGTGGGGTTGATTTCAACCCAAGAGTTGTTGTGGGCAGCAACTTTTTGTGCTTGAGCATTGTCTGAGGAAAGAACAGGAGCTGCCTGAGCAACACCCTGGCACAGGGTCAGACCAAGGAAAATAGCCAGTGTAGTTTTATTAAAACGCATGAAGTAAATCTCCAGTTTAGGAACTGTACATATAATGTTCTGTTTGTAAGTGCGTCTTAATAATAAGTTTTTTTTAATCTAATTTCACATGCTTAACTCATTGAATGATAACATTTATTATCAATATAATACTATTTATAAATTATTAGAATAATTAACCAAGTTAATAATTTAAAAATCTCAGCTTTATCTTTGGTGAATATTTAGTGAGCAGTATATATTAATGATTTTTTATCTTTAGTTGGTTTTTACGGCTGTTTTTATGTTTGTGTAGAAATATGGGAGATAGTTTGGAGAAAAAATAGTTTTGATGTGCTAACTAAAAATGGCTGAACAATGTAAAAAATGGGAGGAAGGCGGTTTTTTCAAGGGGGAATTGAGACTGACGTCAAGCGTTACCCATATCCGTTTGGATCTGAGTTTGCCGATCGGCAAGAGCAAAGTCGAATACTATGCAATTTAGAAGGGATGTTATTCTTCGTCAAAACCAGAATTAAAAAGTTCAACAATAGCCGCCAGCGCCTGCTGTTCATCAGGTCCGGTTGCTTCAACTTCAATATAGCTGCCTTGTTCGGAATCCAGCATAAGCATGGCAATCACGCTATCAGCTTCGGCTTGTAAGTTATTGCTGTTGTGCAGGATCACCTGCGATTGAAACTGCTGCACAAGGTCATACAGTTTCATCGCAGGTCTGGCATGCATGCCAAGCCGGTTTTTAATCTCAAGCCGTTGTTTGACTGTCATGCTTTACTTCATTGGTTGCACTATTTACGTTTTTCCAGTGTACGGTGACGTGATTGCACGTTTTTACCACGAGAACGGAAGTAATCTGCCAACTGTTCAGCAACATAGACAGAACGGTGTTTACCGCCTGTACAGCCAATGGCAACAGTCAGGTAGCTGCGGTTATTGGTTTCCAGCATTGGCAGCCAAAGTTCAAGATAACTGCGGGTCTGGTAAATGAAGTTATGCACTTCTGTATGGCGATCCAAAAATGCGGCTACTGGGCGATCCAAACCAGTCATTGGACGCAGTTTCGGGTCCCAGTGAGGGTTTGGCAGGAAACGCACATCGAAAACATAGTCGGCGTCAATCGGGATGCCATGTTTGAAACCAAAAGATTCAAATACCATGGTAAGTTCACGTTCCCGTTTACCCAGTAAACGTGTCCTGAGCATTTCTGCCAGTTCATGGACAGACATTTCAGAGGTATCGATGATCAAATCGGCACGAGAGCGCAGAGGTTCCAGCAGATCACTTTCTTGGTCAATTGCACTTTCCAGTGACAGATTTTTGCTTGATAGAGGATGTAAACGACGTGTGTCACTGTAGCGACGGATCAGGGTATTGCGATCCGCATCAAGAAACAGCAATTGTGGTGAAAAACTGTCCGGTAATTGCGTGAGAGCTTCTTCGAAGACTTCTGGTGATTCCGGCATATTTCTGACATCAATGCTAACCGCTGCTGAAATATCACGTTCAGCCAGCGTGTTTGCCAGTTCTGGCAGCAACACAACCGGTAGGTTATCCACACAATAGAAGCCCATATCTTCCAACGCACGCAGGGCAACGGATTTTCCGGAACCTGAACGACCACTGACTATCATCAGCACCATGAGGCGACTCCCCTAAATGTTTATAATTGTAATCGCTGTTTATTCAGTAATGATTTTGTATAGCTCTTCGTCACTCTGTGCTGAGCGCAGACGACGGCAGAGGGTTTTATCTGCAAGGCGCTTTGCAATCAATGATAGTGAGTGTAAATGAGTTTGACACTGATCCGATGGCACCAATAAAGCGAACAATAGATCAACAGGTTGATTATCTATGGCATCAAAGGTGATGGGTTGTTCCAGATGCAAAAATACGCCAACGGCATTCTTAGAGCATTCTTTGTCCAATTTTCCATGGGGAATTGCGATCCCGTTGCCAATGCCAGTTGTTCCCACTTTTTCACGGGAAAGAATGGCTTCGAATACAGCATTTTCTGGTAATCCAAGCTGTTTTGATGCCAGCTCACTGATAATCTCTAAGGCACGCTTTTTACTCGAACACGGTACGTTATTACGTGTACATTCGGGCGAAAGCACTGAGCTTAGTGGTAAATCTGTTTCGTTGTTCATTTCTTTATTCACTTAGGGCCTTGTTATACCGGATACCCATTGAGGCATCCGGTATTGATGCACTGTTTATATCCGTTGTCTTTCAAGTTGCCGCTTTGTTGGCTGTGTCTTGAAATCCATTGGGTATATAGATAGAACAGCAATAATTGTATGACGGCCCCGTTGCCTGAAAGCTGTTAATGTTGTCTCAATTTACTTTTGTGTTTGGTCAATTGACGCGCTAGTTTATCTGCCAGTGAATCAATTGCCGCATACATGTCTTCATGCTCTGAGGTTGCATGCAACTCTCCTCCATTAACATGCACTGTGGCTTCGGCAATCTTCTGCACCTTTTCCACTCGGAGGGTGACCTGAATGAGGTTAATCTTATCGAAATATTGATCCAGCTTGCCGCATTTGGTGTTCACAATGTTGCGCAGAGCATCTGTGATTTCAATATTGTGGCCTGTAACATTGAGTTGCATAGTGTTTTCCTTCTCTGTGTTGTTCAAACCAGCTTTTTGCGTTGGTTTGAAGGCGGGATGGATAACGACTCTCTATATTTTGCGACAGTTCGCCGCGCCACTTGAATGCCTTGTTCAGCCAGTATACTGGTTAATTTACTGTCACTCAGAGGCTTGGCCGGGTTTTCTGCCGCGACCAGTTTTTTCACCAGAGCACGTATTGCGGTAGAAGAAGCTTCGCCTCCGCTATCGGTGTTGACGTGACTGGAGAAAAAATATTTAAGTTCAAAAATTCCTCGTGGGCTATACAGGTATTTCTGTGTCGTCACACGGGAAATGGTGGATTCATGCATGTCAACCTGATAGGCGATATCAGCCAGTACCAGCGGTTTCATGTGTTCCTCACCATATTCAAAAAATTCTTGTTGCCGTTCAACAATGCAGCTTGAGACTTTCAATAATGTCTCATTGCGGCTCTCGAGGCTTTTTATCAGCCACTTGGCCTCTTGCAAATTATTACGAATGAACAGGCTGTCACTCTCATTATGGGCCTGCTGCCCCAGTGCTGCGTAATGTTGGTTGATGCGCAGACGGGGGATGCTATCGGTATTTAGCCTGACTTGCCAGCTTTCATTTTCTTTCTGCACCAATACATCAGGAATAACATACTCGGGTTCACCGGTATTGACTGCCAACCCCGGTTTCGGCTCCAGTGATTGAATGATATCAATTGCCCCTTTTAGGGTGATCTCTTTTAATTTGCTCTGACGTAATAAATTACGGAAGTCCCGGTTGCCCAGCAATTCAAGGTACTTGCTGACAACGAGTTTGGCGTCGTTTAAGTGAGGTGTCCCTGGCGGCAGTATTGAAAGTTGGATAAGCAGGCATTCACGTAAATCACGGGCAGCAACACCAATGGGATCAAAATGCTGTATGCGTTTGAGAACGGTTTCAACCTCTTCCAGCATGAGTTCATCATCACCCATGCCGGTAAGAATTTCGTCGGTCGAAACGGTCAGGTAACCCGTATCATCAATCGCATCAATAATCGAAGTGGCAATGGCAGAGTCCGTTTCGGTAAACGGGGTCAAATCAGCCTGCCACATCAGATAATCCTGCAGTGTCTGGGTGGTTTCTCCCTGATACATGGGAAAATCATCCACGTTGTAGTCACTGCTGGTTCCTGAAGGCGTGCCAGCGGAGTAAATTTCATCCCAACTGGTATCCAATGGCAGCTCTTCAGGCATATTTTTCTGTTCAAGTGCTTCGCGGGTGTCCAGCGCTGCTGTTTCAAAATCAGCGTCAGGAAGCTCTTGGCTATCCACTTCCTGATGCAGATCATCTTGTTCAAGCAGCGGGTTGGTTTCCAACGCTTGCTGGATCTCTTGCTGAAGTTCAAGCGTAGAAAGTTGCAACAAACGGATAGCTTGCTGGAGCTGGGGCGTCATCGCCAATTGTTGACTGAGCCTGAGTTGCAAACTTTGCTTCATAGCGTTACCACTTTCTCCTTAAATCTAGCTTGAATGATTCCCTGCATTGCGTCTGGCTGACAGAAGAATGAGGATTAAAGGCGGAAACCTTCACCCAGATAGACGCGTTTGACCTGTTCGTTACTCAGGATTTCCTCAGGCGTTCCGTGGGCAATCAGGTTGCCTTGACTAACGATATAAGCACGCTCGCAGACATCCAGTGTTTCACGGACATTATGGTCGGTAATCAGGACACCCAGACCGCAATCCCGCAGGTGTTGAATGATCTTTTTAATATCCAGTACGGAAATTGGGTCAACACCCGCGAAAGGCTCATCCAATAGGATGAATTTGGGATTAGCGGCCAGCGCCCGGGCAATTTCTACACGGCGGCGTTCGCCACCAGAAAGTGATTGCCCGAGATTATCACTCAGATGAGCGATGTGAAATTCTTCCATCAACTCTTTTGCGCGCGCTCTTCGTTGTTCCTGATTTAAGTCTTTGCGGATCTCAAGGACAGCCATCAAATTGTCTAATACGCTCAGACGACGAAAAATAGAGGGTTCTTGCGGCAAATAGCCTATCCCACGACGGGCGCGTTCATGCAGAGGCATCAGGCTGATGTCTTCTTCATCAATCGTAATGGCGCCGGTATCACGTGGAACAATGCCGACGACCATGTAGAAAGTGGTGGTTTTACCTGCGCCATTAGGGCCAAGTAAGCCAACAATTTCCCCTGAATTCACTTTTAGGCTGACGTTCTCAACGACCTTACGGCCTTTATAGGCCTTAGCCAGATTTTCTGCGTTTAGTATTGCCATATGCCGTTATTTACTCTTTTTTTGAACATCATTTTTTTGAACATCAGCGCCCGTGCCTTTTTCCTGTAGCTGAGCAGGTAACAGGACGGTGGTAACACGTTTACCTTTATCACTAAAGGCTTCCATTTGTTGTGTTGGTACCAGATAAGTGATTTTATCGCCCTTGATATTACTGTCCAACTGTTCAAGATAGGCATTACCTGTCAGGGTAACCAGCTCATTGTTCATCTCATAGCGCATCTTTGAGGCATGCCCCTTGATGGGTTTGCCGTCATCCTGCAATTGGTAGAAAGTCGCTGGGTTGCCGAAGGCTTCAATGACAGTCTTATTCGAATCCCCTTCTGGACGGGTGACAACGACTTTATCTGCATGAATATCGATAGAGCCTTGTTTGACAACAACGCTGTCCGTAAATGTGGCAACGTTACCGGTTAAATCCAGCGACTGCCTCGCTGAATCAATGGTAATAGGCTTTTTCGTATCATCTTTCAAGGCCAGCACAGGCAGGCTGGTTGCAAAAAGCGTACTGGCAATAACGGTATTACGGATTAGGTTGTTCATGTGGAATCTCATAACGAGTGGTCACCTTTTCAATCAATTCAGCAGTTTTGTTTCGCAGATTGCCGCGCATTTTCATGCCAACAGACTTTATATCAATGCCAATAAGGGTGGCTTGGTCATCAGATGCGACATCTTGTGTTGTGAGATTGACGGTCGCATTGTCTGTTGTGATCCGTTGCAGTTGTGACGCATCGGACAGGCTATCCACTTGGACATCCCCATACAGGTAGAGCATCTTATCATTGGTTAGTTGGGCCTGATTGGAACGTACCGTCCATGTAGGGATTGGGGTTCCAGAGATGCTATTCGGATCAAATGTTGTTAATACGGGCTTGGTAAACCAAGTCAGTTTCGTTTCCGCATAGTTTTTAACATCGTCGGAGACCAGTTTGTAAACTAACTTTCCTTCTGGATCATAGACGAAAGTAATGGCTTTTTGGGTTTGATAAGTGGGATAACCGTCGTCCACAATGGTGGATGACGTATCATCATTTACATTAGATAAATTCCAGCCAATCAGCGCAAGCGCGATCAGTATCAGTGTTGCAATCAGCCAGGATTGAATTTTGCTCATTCTTTTTTCAGTTTTAGTTTATATGGATAATCCTTTGGCATCTTCCAGCTTATTTTGAGCGAAGAGCACCAAATCACAAAGTTCCCTGACTGCACCACGACCACCCGCAATCCGGGTCACATAATTTGCCTTCGGCAACAGAAGTGGATGGGCATCAGCAACCGCAGCAGATAATCCAACCTGTGCCATAACGGGCCAGTCAATAAGGTCGTCACCAATATAGGCAACTTGCTCTGGCTGTAACGCTAGTTTATCCAACAGTTCTTGATACGCCAAAAGCTTATCGTTTTGGCCTTGGTAAAGATGTGTAATGCCTAATGTTTTTGCGCGATCTTCCAGCAGTTTTGCCTTGCGGCCGGTAATAATCGCAACTTCAATGCCCGAAGTGATTAAACAACGGATGCCATAACCATCACGAACATTAAATGCTTTCAGCTCTTCCCCTTGATTCCCCATGTAGATCAGACCATCAGACATGACACCATCAACATCACAAATCAGAAGACGAATTTTACTGGCTTTTTCGATAATATCTTTGTTAACCGGACCATAGCAGGTGTCCAGAGACTCTTTTTGATTCATTAAGGAATTCTCTTAAGGTTTATACTATTATACGACCCCGGCCTGTAAAAGGTCGTGCATATGTAATACGCCAAACAATTTATCTCCTTCTGTAACCAACAGGGACGTAATGTGGCGTGATTGCATCAGATTTAACGCATCAACGGCCAGCGCATTGGGTTTGATGCGGATGCCTCCGGAGGTCATCACATCAGAGATTTTCGCATGGTTTAAATCGATTCCCATATCGAAAACCCGGCGTAAATCGCCATCAGTAAAAATTCCGTTAATCTGCATGTCATCATCGCAAATCACTGTCATACCCAGCTTCTTGCGAGTGATTTCCACCAAAGCTTCACGCAATGTTGCTGTACGCGGAACACGGGGAATGTCATCACCTGTGGTCATTAAGTCACTGACCAGTAATAGAAGTTTGCGTCCCAGTGCGCCACCCGGGTGGGAAAGTGCAAAATCTTCGGCAGTAAAACCACGGGCTTGTAAGAGGGCAACGGCCAAAGCATCTCCCATGACAAGCGTGGCTGTCGTGCTGGTGGTTGGTGCAAGCCCCAACGGGCAGGCTTCCTGTGGCGTTTTAATACATAAATGGACATCAGCGGCTTTTCCCATGCTACTGGCATAGTGATTTGTCATGCAGATTAGCGGAACTTTTTGTCGCTTGAGGACAGGAATCAACGCCAGAATTTCATTTGATTCACCTGAATTAGAGATTGCCAGAACGATATCTTTTGATGTCACCATGCCAAGATCGCCGTGGCTGGCCTCGCCGGGGTGGACAAAGAAAGAAGGAGTACCGGTACTGGCAAATGTTGCAGCGATTTTCCGCCCAATGTGGCCGGATTTGCCCATTCCCATGACAATGACTTTTCCCTCACAATTAAACATCAATTCACAGGCCTGACTGAAATCGTCATTGATATATTGTTCCAGACCCGCCAGTCCGTCGAGTTCGATATGTAATACTTTCTTACCTGCTTGCTGAAAATCGATCTTAGGCATTTCTATTTCCCACTCTTTTCCCATTCAATCGGCAATTAATGAGTACCGTAATAATTAGACACAAAAAGTACGACAAAATAAGTGATAAAACAGCCCAATAACAAGATGCCGTTCAATCGGTTCAATCGGTGCTTTCTTCCCAGACAGAATACCGTGAATAGTATACTGGCTGCCATCATGACCCAAAAATCCCGGGAAAAAGCTTCAGGCGAAATAACGCTGGGGGAAAGTACGGCGGGAAGACCCAAAACGAGGGTGATATTGAATACATTAGAGCCAATGATACTTCCCATTGCCATATCATTCTCACCTTTTATGGCTGCGGCAATCGTAGTGGCGAGTTCAGGTAAGCTGGTTCCCACGGCAAGAATAGTCAGGCCGATGACCAGTTCACTCACTTCATAAATGCGCGCAATGACAGTTGCGTTGTCAATCACCATACGGGTAGAAATGGGGAGAATAATCAAACCCAAAACAACCCAAAGCAGGGCAATACCTTTGTTGCCTTCGACAGGTAATTCCGCATTTCGTTCCTGAGTATAACTATCCGTGCTATCAGACTGGGATAATGAGGTCATTTTGATCATCAGGGCGATGAAGAAAAGAGCTGAGAGCAATAAAAGGATACCATCCAGACGGCTTAGGTAGCTGTTAGATAACAGATATCCGGCAAATGCAGTGATCACCAGCATCAGTGGAACTTCCCGACGCAGGATATTGGATTTCACTGTGATTGGTCTGATGAAAGCCGCAGCGCCTGTAATCAGCAGCAGGTTAGTAATATTGGAACCAATGGCATTGCCTACGGCCATATCCGGCAGCCCGTCTAAAATTGCTGTGATAGACACCATGAGTTCTGGCAGTGAGGTTCCGATTCCGATAATGATCAAGCCAATAATAAATGGAGGGATTTTCAGGGCACGGGCAAAAACCGCAGCACCATAAACCAATCTATCGGAAGCATACACTAGTAAAATCAACCCGGTAATGAGCAGTACAATAGTCAGAAACATGGGGGGCGCCTTAAATAAGATTTATTCCGAGCATAATGCTAATAATGGTTGATTTCTAAACATGAAATGTTTATTCAGCTAGACTTATACATTCTGACGGTCAAGAGATAAAAAGTAAAATTTGTCACCACTTTGCTAACGCAAACTGGGCAATTTTTTTGTAGTATGCGTCATGGATTATTTAAATAAAGTAATGAAGACAGTTCTATTAACGGTTAGGGGCTATCAACAATGAGTCAACAAACAGCAAATCTAATTGAGATCTGCGGTATGTATTTCACCCGAGGTCAACGCCCGATTTTTGCTGATATTAATCTGACCGTCCCGAAAGGAAAAATTACCGCCATCATGGGGCCTTCCGGTATAGGAAAAACCACCTTGCTGCGTCTGATTGGGGGGCAAATCCGCCCTGAACGCGGCGAAATCTGGTTTGATGGCGATAATATTCCAGCGTTGTCCCGTCCACGCCTTTATGCTGCACGCAAAAAAATGAGCATGTTATTTCAGTCGGGGGCATTGTTTACCGATCTGAATGTTTTTGACAATGTCGCTTTTCCTTTGCGTGAACATACCCAATTACCCGAAGAGTTGATTCATACAACTGTGATGATGAAATTGGAAGCGGTAGGGCTGCGTGGTGCTGCGTACTTGATGCCATCGGAACTGTCTGGCGGCATGGCAAGGCGAGCGGCATTGGCGAGGGCAATTGCACTTGATCCTGATTTAATCATGTTTGATGAACCGTTCGTTGGTCAAGACCCTATCACGATGGGGGTTCTGGTGAAACTGATCGATGAACTGAATCACGCACTGGGTGTTACGTGTGTTGTGGTTTCCCACGATGTACCTGAAGTACTGAGTATTGCTGACTATGCCTATATTGTGGCTGAACGGAAAGTGATCGCAGAAGGGACGCCAGAACAATTGAAAACGAATCAGGATCAGCGGGTACGGCAATTTCTGGATGGTATCGCTGATGGGCCAGTACCTTTCCGTTTCCCTGCTGGGGATTACAAAACTGAGTTATTAGGATAATGGAATGGTGATGTTAACACGAGCATTGGCGGCATTGGGCCGGCGCATGATTGAGGTTACGGCTTCATTCGGTCGTGCGGGTTTCATGTTGTTCAGTGCACTTATTGGTAAGCCGGAGCCTGCCAGGCAATGGAAACTCTTGCGTCAGCAACTTTATAGCGTGGGTGTTCAGTCTTTGCTGATTATTGTGGTTTCAGGGCTGTTTATCGGTATGGTTCTGGCGTTGCAGGGCTATCTGGTTTTGACCACATTCAGTGCCGAGGGCAGCCTTGGCATGATGGTGGCGCTTTCATTGCTGCGTGAATTAGGGCCTGTGGTGACGGCGCTGTTGTTTGCGGGGCGGGCGGGTTCGGCTTTGACCGCAGAAATTGGTTTGATGAAAGCGACGGAGCAAATTTCCAGTCTGGAGATGATGGCTATTGACCCACTGCGTCGAGTTGTTGCTCCACGTTTTTGGGCGGGTTTTATCAGTATGCCTTTGTTGTCTCTGATCTTTGTTGCTGTTGGGATCATGGGTGGCGCGATTGTCGGCGTGGATTGGAAAGGCATTGATGGGGGCTTTTTCTGGTCGTCCATGCAATCTGCGGTGGAATGGCAAAAAGACTTGCTGAACTGTTTTCTCAAAAGTGTCGTTTTTGCCATCACAGTAACGTGGATTGCTCTGTTCAATGGTTATGACGCTATCCCAACGTCAGAGGGGATCAGCAGGGCGACAACGCGTACAGTAGTTCATGCGTCGTTGGCGGTATTGGGTTTGGATTTTGTGCTGACAGCACTGATGTTTGGGAATTAAGTTGATGCAAAACAAGAAAAATGAAATTTGGGTTGGGGCTTTTGTCCTGATTGCGTTGGCTGCAATCATTTTTTTATGTCTGAAAGTGGCGGATATACGTTCTTTCGGCAGTCAGACAACTTATCGTGTCTATGCCGCATTTGACAATATTGGCGGCCTGAAAGTGCGTTCACCGGTGAAAGTCGGTGGCGTGGTGATTGGCCGTGTGGAAAAAATCTGGTTGGATCACAAAACCTATACACCACAGGTTGAATTGGATATTTTTACGCAGTACGACAATATACCAAATACCAGCTCGCTTTCTATCCGAACTTCAGGGTTGTTGGGTGAACAATATATTGCACTCAATATTGGTTTTGATGACCCTGACTTGGGAACCTCCATGTTGAAAGATGGAGACAAGATTGAAGATACCAAGCCAGCGATGGTACTTGAAGATTTGATTGGTCAGTTCTTGTATAAGAGCGGTAGCGGAAATCAGGAAAAATCCGCTTCGACACCTGAACAAGCACACTAACCAGTAAACTAATGCTTAGGAGAAATAATACTTATGTTTAAGCGATTACTCATGGTTGCGTTGCTTGTGGTTGCGCCATTGGCCAGCGCTACGGATCAAACTAATCCCTACGCCTTGAT
This sequence comes from Xenorhabdus entomophaga, assembly GCF_037996725.1. NCBI lineage: Bacteria > Pseudomonadati > Pseudomonadota > Gammaproteobacteria > Enterobacterales > Morganellaceae > Xenorhabdus > Xenorhabdus entomophaga. Next base: position 3,727 of record NZ_JBBMXH010000099.1, on the reverse strand, counting down.
GAAAGATGCGGCAGAAAAAACGTTTACCCGTTTGAAAAATGATCAACCGCAGATTCAGGCGAACCCAGACACCCTGCGTCAAATTGTACGCCAAGAATTGTTGCCTTATGTGCAAATAAAATATGCTGGGGCACTGGTGTTGGGGCCTTATTACAAACAAGCGACACCTGAGCAGCGTGACGCTTATTTCAAGGCGTTTGAGTCCTATCTGGAGCAGGCATATGGTCAGGCTTTGGCGATGTATCACGGGCAAAATTACCAAATTGCACCAGAACAGCCATTGGGCGATAAGACAATCGTGGCAATCCGTGTCACGATTACTGATTCTAATGGGCAACCGCCGGTTCGTTTGGACTTTCAATGGCGTAAAAACAGTAAAACGGGTTACTGGCAGGCTTACGACATGATTGCTGAAGGCGTTAGCATGATCACCACTAAACAGAATGAGTGGGTGGATATCCTGCGTCAGAAAGGTGTTGATGGGCTGACTGAACAATTGGCTATCAGCGCGAAAGCGCCAATCACTTTAGAAAAGAAAAAGTGACATGAAACAGGATACGCTTGATAGCAGCATAGCCGGTAAAGCATCGGCCAGTCAGGAGACAGTGAGCTGGGAGAAAACGGAGAGTACACTGTTTCTGAAAGGAACATTGGATCGTGACAGCCTGCTTCCTTTGTGGCAACAAAAAGACCGCGTGATGGAGGGGATCGATAACATAGATGTTTCCCAGCTTCATCATGTGGATTCCACCGGGCTGGCTCTTTTTGTTCGCTTGAAGGGAGAGTGTCAGCAACAGGGTAGAACGCTGGTACTTTCAGGCGTGGGAGAACGTCTGGGAACGTTGGTTGCATTGTACGGTCTGCAAAGTCTTCTTAGCGATAACCAGCCCAAAACGTAATTCTTCCTTCCGGTAATCAGCGCCCTTGTAAGCCATCCCCTTACAGGGGCGTTTTTCTTGGTTTAAGAGTCGTCTGGATTCCATTAGGATAGGCATCTACTATTATTTTTTTAACGACACTATTTTCTAACGATGGGTGTGAGCAAATTTATGGATACTAATGAAATTAAAAAAGTGCTGATGGAAAGTCTGGCACTTGATGAAGCTATCGTTAGCGGCGATGGCAGCCATTTTCAGGTTATTGTCGTTGGCGCAATTTTTGATGGACTGAACCGTGTTAAACAACAGCAGACCGTTTACGCTCCTTTGATGGAATACATTGCAGATAACCGCATTCATGCGTTGTCAATCAAAGCCTATACACCTGCGCAGTGGCAACGTGACCGCAAGCTTCAGGGATTTTGAGGCTGTTTGCTTCGCCGCGAACAGCACACTTTGAATTAAACAAGAGAATTATGACAGATGGATAAATTTCGTGTGAAAGGGCCTACTTGCCTGTCGGGAGAGGTTACGATTTCCGGGGCAAAAAATGCCGCATTACCAATTATGTTCGCAGCGTTGCTGGCAGAAGAGCCAGTTGAATTACAGAATGTTCCTGAATTGAAAGATATTGATACTACTATCAAACTGCTCAATCGCTTAGGAACGAAAGTGGAACGTAATGGCTCCGTTTTTGTTGATGCCAGTGGAGTCAATGAATATTGTGCTCCTTACGAACTGGTCAAGACAATGCGCGCTTCCATCTGGGCATTGGGGCCGCTGGTGGCGCGTTTTGGTCAGGGGCAAGTCTCTTTGCCGGGCGGTTGTGCCATTGGGGCCCGTCCTGTCGATCTCCATATTTCCGGGCTGGAGCAGCTTGGTGCGACAATCGTGCTGGATGAAGGTTATGTCAAAGCTTCTGTAGATGGCCGTTTGAAAGGGGCCAGCATTGTCATGGATAAAGTCAGTGTCGGGGCAACAGTGACTATTATGACAGCGGCAACATTGGCAGAAGGGACAACTGTCATTGAGAATGCGGCGCGTGAACCTGAAATTGAAGATACGGCTGATTTCCTCAATACGTTGGGAGCAAAAATCAGTGGTGCAGGCACTGATCGCATCGTGATTGAGGGGGTTGAACGTTTAGGTGGTGGGGTTCATCGTGTGCTGCCTGATCGTATCGAAACGGGCACTTTCCTGGTGGCTGCGGCGATTTCCCGCGGCAAAGTGGTTTGCCGCCATGCCAAGCCCGGTACACTGGATGCTGTTTTAGCGAAACTGCGTGAGGCGGGGGCGGACATCAAAGTTGGAGAGGACTGGGTTAGCCTTGATATGCACGGTCAGCGCCCTAAAGCAGTCACATTCCGCACGGCTCCGCATCCGGGCTTCCCGACCGATATGCAGGCACAATTCAGCCTGTTGAATATGGTTGCAGATGGCGCAGGAATGATCACTGAAACCATCTTTGAAAATCGCTTTATGCACATTCCTGAGTTGATTCGTATGGGCGCTCGGGCAGAAATTGAGAGTAATACAGTGCTATGCCACGGCGTTGAAAAACTGTCCGGCGCTCAGGTGATGGCGACTGACTTGCGCGCCTCTGCAAGTTTAGTGCTGGCAGGTTGTATTGCTGAAGGAACTACAGTTGTCGATCGTATTTATCATATCGACCGAGGTTACGAGCATATCGAAGATAAACTGCGTGGTCTTGGAGCGAATATTGAGCGAATTAAGTCAACTGATTAAGCGAAATTAGTTTTTTCTTCGTTCATTCAATCCCTCGTCCGTAAAGGGCTAACAACTGTCAATCTTTTTATGAGGAATGTGATGGTACGATTCATCCCATTCCTCATTATTCGTGACGTGGTGTGATTTCTCCTTTTTTTACTGCATCGGCCTGTTGAGGCAGTAGGTTAAAAATAAACGGAGCTACGGTGTTTCGCCACCCGAAAGCGATCCTGACAGGTGGTGGATCGTTTTTGTAGAGAAAGATATTAATGGTTAGGCGGGGGAGTCAAACCGTGACTATTCGTGTCAGCCATATTTTTGGCTGAATTACCGTGTATATTCCGCTATTTCCCCCATGTTCCGCCAAAATCAGACAAAAATCCCATCTAATTGATTAATTAATTTTATCGGTGAGTGTGTACAATAACCGCTCTGATTAATAAATTTTCTTATATCACAGAATGACATAATGAAAAACAACAAGGAATCGCTGTACCTGCAAGAACGCGCCTACCTGCGGGAATTGGCACAGCGTGTGGCGAAAGAATCGCCGCATCTGGCTGATTTACTGTCTTCATCCCATGATCCTGATATTGAACGTCTCTTCGAAGCGTTTGCTTTGTTGATTGCCAATTTACGGGATAAACTGGAGGACGATCTCCCCGAAATCACGCACGGTATTCTGTCCCGGATCTGGCCGTTAGCGTTATGTCCTATTCCTCCGACCACGACACTGCAATTCTATCCTGCTGAGGGTGAGCATCAGGGCACTGCCGATATGCCTGCGGGTACGTCCGTTTCGGCTCACCGCAACGGGCAGTTACTGACCTTTAAAACCCGTCGTCCGCTGCATATTGAACCGTTAATCGTGCAGGAACGAGCGGTAAAGAAAACGGGAACTCACAGTGAGATCATATTGACCCTGTGCCAGACCGGCCCCGCGTCTCCGGTCTGGCAAAGTGGCACATTAACGTTTTTCCTCGGCACTGATACGGAACGTGCCGCCCAGTTCAGTCTGTGGCTGGATCAACACCTTTGTGATGTCAGCCTGATAACACAGGGCGAGCGGCGAAAACTGAGCAGTTTACCTTATGGCTGGCACAATGTGTTTGATAGTCCAG
>NZ_JBBMXH010000098.1:0-17672 GCF_037996725.1 Xenorhabdus entomophaga | reverse complement strand
CATTCGTACTCATTATCATGCTGATTGGTCATATAAATATTCATGCCAGTAGCTCTAGCCACAGCCCAGTCCAGCGCCCGCCCAGTTAGTGCACTCGTTTTGATTTTCATTTTTTGAAGTTCCTTAACCAGCCAATAATGTGATAATTCACGTCTTCGGGAAGACCATTGCGATATTTATCTCTGGTTCTCCGGTGGATACTCATTTGGGTGATGGCAAAGATCCAGAAGAATGTTGGATACAAGACTATCAGTAACAAGAATCCTATTGATTTTGCTATAAATTCAGGTAGATCCCTGATTTCATAATCCAAAAAATCATCCAAGGCATCTCTGCTGAATACGTATTTTATTGTTGCTAAGAAGCTATTCAGCTGAAAACAAATCACATCACCAAACGTGTAGTCATACCCAGCTATTACAGCCCACGTCGGATTATCTAAATAATGCTCCAGCATCACAGGATATTGTTTGTAATATCTCATCTCAAAAATCCTTATGGTGGGGTTAAAAAAGCCTGCAATATGCAGGCGAGGATTATTAAAACTTTAGGTGGTTTTTCTCTATTGTATCAACAGCATAAGCTGACGCTCTAATGGCCTTATCAATTCGCTCTTGATCAGGATAAAAATCACATTTAACCGTTGCTAATTGAGCTGTAATTATAAGTAATTTTTCCTTCAAAAAATAAATCAGCGCCTCATCTGTCATTGATTCTCTCTCTCTTTCCATTAATTCATCTGTTAGCGTTGAATTAGTTAAATCACAAATTTCATCTTGAAGAGCAAGCTTTTCATCTAACCATTTTTGAGGTGACTTATTTCCATTTTCAGATGCTTCCTCAATTCGCTCTTTTAACTGTTTGTATTTATGCGTTAGTTTAAGTAATTCGCGCTTTCTTTTATCCATTTCAACCCCTGTTTTCTTGACTTAATTTAAGTGTCTTGTGGTTCATTTCCATATTAACATGCGCCTAACATGGTGTTTTAGAAACATGTCACAAGATTTTTTAAGGTTAGAACTCAATATCTTCTTGATATCCAGCTGACTTGATTCTGGTGAGGTCTGCGGCCTCTAATCCACCACGTGTATTAGTGAAATAATAAGTCTTCTCTGCTCCCGGTGCATGTCGGGACTTCGTGCAAATAATTTCAGTGACGCCTTTCAGTTCCGTATTAGGATTATATTTTTCATCACGATAAACCATGAAAATAACGTCCGCCTCTTGCTCGATAATCCCAGATTCCCTCAAATCTGCGTTAACGGGTCGCTTGTTACCTCGCTGCTCCAGATTTCGGTTTAACTGAGACAGGGCAACAACCGGGCATTTCAATTCCTTAGCCAGATTTTTTAAACCTGTGGCTATTTCGCCAACAGATTGGTTCATATTGTCAGGATTGGTCATTTTCATTTTTTGCAGGTAGTCAACGATGATCAAGCCAAGACCACCCGTTTTCTTGTGCATCCGTCTAGCTTCTGATCGAATCTCACTGATACTCATTGAGGATTTATCGTTAATGTGAATGGGCGAGACTTTGATATCCTCCAGAGCATGTGCCAGCTTGCCCCACGATTCATCCATCATGTGTTCCCGGTTGTTCTCGCCAAGCAAGTCCTCTTTGCGAACATGCGCATGGTGAAAGGCGATTCGCTCTGATATCTGCCATTTCGGCATTTCCAGACTAAAGAACATCACTGGCTTTTTCTTACCTACGGAAACGGTTTTAGTAATTGCCGTACTGATCATAGTCTTACCCATACCCGGACGACCGCCAACCACAATAAAATCCGTGTTATTAAATCCGCCAAATGCCTTGTCGATATCCGGCATACCAAATTCGGTTTTGTGTTTCCAGATATCGCCATTGATCATCGATTCAATGATTTCTATCGATTCCTCAATGCCTTCCATGATGTGGGTTGTTCCACCGTCATTAGCGCTACCTAAATTTGATATCTGGTTTTCAATATCCCCGGCAATATCCTGAACAGAACTTACGCCACTTTCTGTGATTCGAGCAATCCCAGCATGCAGCACGGATAACATTTCACGGGTCATGGATAACCGCTTGAGTTTATCAACGTAACTGGGTAACAGGTGGACGCTGGGAACATGTTTGGCGCACTCAGCAATGTAGGCAAATCCTCCGCAATGATTGGAATCACCCGTTTGCTCAAGCTCACTGTTCAGCAATACCAAATCAAATTTACTGCCCGTTGCATTGAGTTGTTTCAGTGCCCGCAAGATCAGCCTGTGAGCTACGGAACTGAAATCGTTTTCCACCAATGACTCAACCGCATCAATGGCAAAATCCGCAAATTCATTACCCGAAATTAAAACACCACCAATAACCGCCCGTTCTGTGTGAATATCAGAAAATTTTTCCATGTTAACCCCCGTTGCGCCTTGCGATGTGTTCCCGTTTTGCTTGTTCATAAACCTGCGGCCAATTCTCCGGCTTGAGTATCCAGTCCAGGGTTAGCCACGGTTTCTCTTCCAGTTGGCCGAACAGCGATGACTGGCTGATCAGATCAAAACACGTTGCCATGTGCTGAACCTCTCGCCAGCTCCCTTTGTTGGTTTTGCCGTTCCACACGGTTTCCAGATTTCGGTAGGCTGGTCTACGTTGTGTCCACTCCTGAGCATCAACACTGCGGGCGGGAATTTTGTTATTCCAGAGCGTGATTAACTCAGTGTGGGGACAATCAACAGGGTTTCTGTCAGTGCGTTCTTTCCAACTGATTGCATCAGATAGGCGCTTATCAAATCGAGTCATCCGAAACAGATTTTCGGGGGTTGGTTTAAACGACCAGTTTTTCACTGCCCATTCAATCACCAGTTTGATTTCATCAGCCGTGTAACACACTCCCTTGCTCTTCACTGTGGATAGCGCTTTCAGGAATGGTGTTGTTGATTGAAATCGGGAATGGGTGAGCTGGTTAAAATAATCCAATATTTCGAGAGCGAGATTTTCTTCCCCTGTGGGGGTAAGGGGGATCTTTTCTTTATTATCTTTAATAGTATCTTTTGTGTTTAGCTGAATTGGCTTATTTTCTTTAGCTGTTTTAGCTAAACTTTTATTAGCTGATTTAGCTAAAGGTTTGCTATTTTGGCTAACATCCATAATCCACTCAGATGTATTTACGTTTACCCCTATCATACCGTCTTGTTTAATCAGTATTTTTCTTTGTACTAACCCCTTAATTTCAGTGCTAACATGAGTGGGATGCAAGCTGATCATTTCAGCTATCTGAGTGTTGGTTAGTCGGTCAAATCGTTTATGCCAACCAAACGTTTTTTCAATAATGGCATCCATGATTCGGTATTGTCTGTATGTGATGCCGTCATTGCTATGCTTCCTCATCATCTGCTTTACTTCACGAGGAGTTTTAATGAATTCAATATCATCATTCACATTTTCCTCTTTTATTTTTGTTATTGGCTGCCGGTAATCAGCCATTCTTGCAACGTTACCCATGGCGTTTCCCTCCGGTCAGTTCCTCGCGATGTTCCAGACGCAATCTGGCATCCTCCAGAGCATCACGCAGCTTTTTCGCGCCATCCTCAGTGACGGAACGCGCAACCTGATCACGCCGGTTATTTTTATGCACAGCGCTGTGATTAAATTTTGTTTTCATGTATAATTAACCTCTGTGAAATGTTGTTTTGAGGGGGACTTGCATACTGCCCCTCAGTCGTTAAATCGACATCTCAAGTTGCATTTCAGAAGCCTCAGTTGTTACAGCAACTGGGGTTTTTCTTTTTGGGTATCTGAGTTCATCCAGCATTGACAATAGCTTGCTGGCCTCGACTCCAGTCAGTACGATATTTGCCTCACATCCGGGCGCTGCGACACTTCCCTCTGGCAGTCCCAATTCCACAACCATTCTGCTCGCCAGTTTTACTATGCGCGCCTTTTCTCGACTCAATCCGGTTGGGTGAATCCCCATTTCTCGGGCTAACGGGCTGTTTCCAGTTTCCACGGCTGATTTGAACCAAAATGTTTCCAGCACTTGGGGTTTACACGTAACGCGAGTATTGCGGGTTTTTGCGACTTCCATTTGATATAGTTCCTAAAGTGAAATTTAAGTTAAGGTGTTTAATAAAAATACAAAATCGTCAACTATCATGAGATAGATGATGGTTAACACGACTGAGTCTCTGGTAAGTGAGCCTTTACGGGAATACCCGATTGCCTGAGTGACTACCCGGCGCTATTTCAGTTTGCTAGGGTTCACCAGTGTCCTGTCGTGAGGGCAGATTGTTAAAGAGCGGCGCGCTATCAAGCGCTAGGTTTTATCTGGGCAAATACCAGTAATTCTTTTTTCACTGGATCTACCCCAGTGAATTGTCCAGTAGCTGTCTCTATGCGCTCAGCAATAGCAGGTGAGGCACGGCGGTTACCATAGGCAATTTGATTTAAATATCCGGCGCTTGTCCCTGCTAGCTGAGCAAGTCGTTCCCAGTCTTTTTGGGACGATTCTTTTCTCCAACGGAGTAAGTCATTGCTCATGTTATTTACCTTGTGTGTTAATGATAAAACCAAGTTTATCTTTAAGATAAAAGATAGGCAAGGAAATTTATCTTTAATTATCTTTTTGCATATTTATCAAATTGCTAATTAATGCAAAGATGAGGACATGGAAACTAAAGATATAAGACGCAATAATTTGCGCACCTTGATGGCACAATATGGGCGCCAAGGGACATCTAAAGCATCATTTGCAGAGTTGATAGGAATACCACCTAGTCAGCTCAGTCAGCTAACGAGTGATAATGTGGTTAGGAACATAGGGGACATTATTGCTAGACGTATAGAGGGAAATTTAGATCTACCTACTGGTTGGTTAGATGTCCCCCAACAACTTATTGATAAATGTGACAATAATCACAAAGAAAGAGACGATGCTAACTATCACTTGCAAAATCTTTCACACAAAGTTACTGATCTTTCATACAGGATTGAACAACTTGATGTGGAATTTAGCTGCGGAGGTGGTAGGTTGAACAGTGATTATCCCGATATAGTTCGCTCAATTGAGATTGATCCTGAATATGCAAAAAGGATGTTCGGCAGTAGGAAGTCAACTTCGTTAAAATTAACAACTGCCGTTGGGGATAGCATGCTAGGAACAATAGATCCGGGCGAATTAGTTGTTTTGGATATAACAGTCAATCGATTTATGAGTGATGGGATTTATGCCTTTACATACGGGGATGGTATGCACATAAAACGATTACAATTACTAAGGGATAAACTGATAATTATTAGCGACAACCAAATTTATGACAGATGGGAAATCGACTCGGAAAATGAATCAAAGTTTCATATACACGGTTTTGTCGTTGGCAAATGGAAGATGGATTACGCAAGATTGGGATAATTAAGAATTAAGACAAAAAACTAAAACAAATAGAACCAGCCTCGTGCTGGTTTTTTTGTACCCAAAACCCAAAAAAGATAAAAATATTTATCAATACAGATCAATCATTTATCAAAAAGGAGAGCGAAAATGATAAATTATTTATCAATTTGCTATTTACATATATTTATCTTTGAGATAAATTTAAACCATCAACGGCACACAGCCAAAGATAAAGTAACATGCTCTTTAACAATCTAACCCAAAACAGCGTATAGCTCTGTTACACCCCTACGCACAAATGCGATGTATCGCTGATAGTTGATTGTGGACTCCAAACGTCTTGATCAATCTGTCAGCGAGAAGATTAGCCTCGAAAGAGCGCGAACGGGCATCACTGACAGAGAGAGCGTTGTAATTAACCAAGAGGAAATAATCATGCTTTAGTAAAGCGGACAGACCGCGACGTATTACGTTAATGCTGCGGTAGTGACGCAGCCCTGAGTCACCCATGTTGGTGAGCCTGTGTAGTGACGGGTCAAGGTTCATATATTAAAAGTAGCTCCGGTAGTGCAGCGTGACCGCCAGTCACGCACCGGTTACGGCTGAGGATAGCGCGGGCGACTCCAACATACGGACTCAATGGCATGAGCGCGACCACTGCGAGAGTGTGGTGCTGACCACAGATCATTCATCGAGTGGTCTATGGTGAGCCAATTACAGGAGAAATTCTATGCACGAGAAAGATATTGCACTGGAAAATATTCTCGACAAATTCTTTTTTCAGTCTCGGCAGCAACAACGCGAGAATTTTCGAAATAACCGCGAACCCAAACAGCGTTTAACCCAACAGGAACACGACACTATCGACGTGTTCACCAGTTTCATTCCGGCAGTAAACAGCACTCCGTCAAAAGAGCGAGTGAGAACCAAAACCAAAACCCGCCGTAGATTGGAGTCGGGGAATGTTACAGCACGTTAATCAACTGTTGGAAAAAGCGCAAAAGCGCAATCATCGTCGTAGAATCTACAAACGATTATGGAGGGGGATTTACGTGACAGCGGCTCAGCTATTGATTTTATTTTCGCGCAAATCTTAATTGGTGATAATGAAGATTTGCCAAAGTATGTACCATCAGGTAGGTCATAGACTTTGCGGGTAATGGTACGGGTAAGCGTCCTGCGAAATCCAATCGCCAGCATTTTTTCATGTAATAAATCGTATTGATTGTAATCAGCATCATATATTTCAACACGAACTAAGTAATTCATTTGTCTTATTCCTATTTTGACTGCGGAATGACCAAATTATCAGCTTTCCTTGACTGTGGGAAGTGAGGAACCACTGCCGCCTGAGTGAGTTATCAAAGCAGGCAACCAACCAAAATAAACAATATTAATTCTGAGGGTGTGAATATGGATATCGAATTTATTAACGAATTGCGTGCCTATTTAAAGCGTCATCGCCAGTCTGCTGTTAATTATCGCAATGATGGCGACTTTGAAATGCGTAAAATCAGCGTTCGGTTAGCGTTATCCAAGCGCCGTGGCATTCGCGAACTGAACGCTATCTATGGTTGTTAACTAATTACAGCTCATTTCCGAGTGGGCTGTGGTGAGTTACTCTGATATATTCATGGATTCGATAAGGGATCATGAGGGAATGTGACAAATGTTTTATGGCTTTGGATTGTATGAGTTTATGTTTATTTGGTACTTTTGGTTGACTATCCCCATTGGATTATTATCTTGTTATGGGGTGTATAAATGTAAGAATCTAATAATTAGAATTATATGTGCACCAATAGCATTAGTATTTTTATTTTTTGTAATTGTCATTTTCTTGGACTGTACTGGATTATTCATGGCAGGTGCATACATTAATAAACACTTTTTCTAATCATGAGCATTAGCTGACATTTAAACGATAGCTAAATTAAACACCAGCCTCGCCAATGCGGGGCTTTTTATTACCTGAATGTAGGAAAATAATAATGAGTGATATCGTCAAAATAGCAATAAGCGCAGAAGCAAAAGTTTATTACAGTCAAGAGCTGGAAATCCCAAGAGAAGTTTATGAAAAAATATTAGAAATTGAAAACTCTAATATAAGACATCAGGATATGGACAGGAAATTAGTCGATATTATTTACCAGTATGGGTTTACAACAGACTCCGCTTGGATGGATGAAGACGTATTAGAGGATATTGAAATAATGTTATTGAGTGGTGATGACAATGCCTAAACATATACACGCCGAGTCGCTGACCTCTAAATAATCCAAACTCGAAAATAATTAATCGTTTTTACTAACGAGGGACTGTTACATGCGTAACAACATGTTCGACGGGTGCGCAGTCGTACCCAAACAACCACAGGCAGTCAGGAATCGGCGCGCATGGAGGCGCCTAATTGCACTATTCATCATCTCATTATTCGTATTTATTCCGGTTTAGGAGAAATAACAATGTCATTAGCAACATTTCCAATTAAAAAGCGTCATGGCATGGAGAAGATGGCGCGGATGGCTCAGGAATTAGAGTTATCCGAATTCGAACTGAATTATTTAATGGACGAGATAAAAATTCGCCAATCCAAGGAACGGTATAACCAGCGCTCTCTCAAATTCGCCGAGGTTCCATTATGAGACATTTCGGATACGATCCCCATTGGATGCAGAATGAAAAATACGAGCGGGACATGGAGGCCACCGCATATCAGGATGCTGTAGAGGAAGAGCAAGGGGGCAAGGCTTATGACTTATATAGCAGTCTGCCAGAAGATCCTGAAGGTGTTTTATCCCCCAAAATGATTGAGCTTTTCGGTGTACTGCTTGATAAGAATAGCGATGCACTTGAGAGTCTCAATAACTTCCTGTACGACCTAAGTTTATTGGAAATTAAGAGACGGGAGGTAGCATGACGCCTGGTATCTATTATGACATTTCCAATGCGGAATATCACCACGGCGAGGGAGTGAGTAAGTCACAATTGGATGATATTGCAAAGAGTCCTGCATTTTATAGATGGAAGAAACATGCCCCAATCGACACGGAAAAGTTAAAAGCGCTGGATATGGGAACGGCATTGCACTGCCTGCTATTAGAGCCTGATGAGTTTATCAATCGGTTCATTGAGGCACCGGAATTCAACAGAAGGACTGACAAGGGAAAGCAGACTGAAAAGGACTTCTTAAAGGATTGTGAGGATACAGGGAAAACCGTCATGGATTACGAGCAGCATAGAAAGCTGAAATTAATGAGAGATAGTGTCATGGCCCATCATGCAGCCAGATACTTTTTAGAAGCCGATGGACATAGCGAAGCATCCATTTATTGGTCAGACCCAGACACGGGTGAATTATGCCGAATAAGGCCGGATAGATTTTTATTAAACCAGCCTGTCATTGTCGATGTTAAAAAAACCGCAGATATGGAAAGGTTTTCGCGTCATATTGAAGAGCTTAGGTATCACGTACAACACGCAATGTATCAGGAAGGTTATTTGCGTCACTTTGGAGAATCGCCGATTTTCCTATTTATTGCAGTCAGTGAAAAGATTGATTGTGCCCGTTATCCAGTGCACGTTTTTGAACTGGATTCAGACGATGTTGATGTTGGGTTCGAGCTGTTTAAACAGAATTTACACACTTTCCATGAGTGCCGTATCAACGATGATTGGGGCGGTATAGAACCTATTTCGCGCCCTGATTGGGCCAAACGGAGAAACTAATATGTCACAAGCAATTACTACGTTCGAAAATGAACATGAAGCCGATACATCGGCGGCAATTTTTAGCCCTACGGGGCTGCAAAAGCTACAGGCATTCGCTGAGGTTATGTCTCAAGGGGTTGCAACCGTTCCGAAACATCTAGCGGGCAAGCCAGCCGATTGTCTGGCAGTAGCGTTACAAGCCGCGCAATGGCGAATGAATCCATATGCAGTAGCACAAAAAACACATCTCGTTAATGGGGTATTAGGTTACGAGGCGCAGTTAGTAAACGCAGTGGTTACAAGCTCAAAGGCTGTTCGCGGACGCTTTCATTATCGGTATGGCGGGGATTGGGAGAAAATCACAGGAACCAAGAATAAATCAGATGAAAGCGGGTTGTTCGTTGAAGTGGGTGCAATCCTTAATGGTGAGTCTGAAATTACATGGGGAGAGCCTGTTTATCTTATCGATATCACGACACGAAACTCCCCGCTGTGGAAAACAGCACCTAAGCAGCAAATTGCTTATCTAGCCGTGAAATACTGGGCGCGTCTTTATTGCCCCGAAGTGATCCTAGGTGTTTATACGCCTGATGAGTTTGAGTCAGAGCCTCGTGCTATGCGCGATGTAACCCCAGTCACAACAAAGCAATCTCTCAATCAATTAATCAACAACAAGCCAGTAAAGGATGAGCCAAAAGGTGACAAACGCACACCTGATGAGTTGCTGTGTGATTTCACTGAGGCTGCAAATAACGCGAAAAGCATTGAAGAATTAAATAAGTTCTATACCTACAGCGCCAAGAAGCTAGCACGCGAGCAGGATGCCCTAGATAAAGCTACTGATGTTTATCAAATTAGAAAAGACGAGCTAAGCGACATGGAGAATGAATAATGACCGAGGAGCCTAAATTTTTATACGACAGGCCCTGTAAATACGGACATACGCAGCGGTATATATCAACGGGAGATTGTGTTATCTGTGCTCGCGAAAGGGATAGGCAGAGAAAAAGGAAAAATAAGGAAAAAAAGAGCGAAGAAATACCGTTCCCCATCACCGATTTTCAGCACCGAGTCACTGTGCTCGGCAATCCAGATAGAATCAACTATTAAAGGATCTTCTTATGAAAACTTTACATGGGCGCTGTATTCAGAGATGGAAACAGCTTTTTGCTCCTGTTTGTGACTCTAAAATCTCTCCCCACTATCGCAAGTCTGATCTAAAGGGCTTTGTCCGAAAATGCGGGATTATTACAGCGGATACCATGATTTTAGAAATGGCAGAGGGAAATGCAAAAGTTGATTTCCAAGGTGATAAAGAAGGAGGATGGTCACCTGAATTTTCAGACTTCTTTAATAAAAACAGAGAAAAATATATCACTGAAGCGCGCCTGTTCCTCAATGAAGAAGCCACTAATGCAGAAATCGACGATTTAATCGAAGAAGAAATTTCCAACTGGAATTAATCAGTTCAAACAAAAACCTCTAACCCCAACCCTATCACTACGCTGCTATGCGGCGGGAGGATTATTGTAACCAAATTCGGGAGGACACATGCAGTTCACCCCATGGAACCCCAACCCCAGAGCAATTAACCGAGTCAATGACCCGTTCCCCACCCCCACTAAGTGCCGATATTGCTGCAACCATGTAGAAATAGCCCATCACACGGAGGTGTTTGGGCGAGTTCTGAATAGCAAATGGCCGTGGTTATATCTATGCACCTCATGTGGTGCGCGTGTCGGTATGCATCCAGAGACCAATATACCGCTGGGAACACTGGCGGATTATCCGACACGACTCGCACGAATGAGCGGTAAACGGGAATTTGAGGAGATGAGGCGGGAACGGGACTTAGCACGCCCGGATGCGTACAGATGGTTAGCAAGCAAATTAGGCATTCAATTTCGACAATGTCACTTCGGCTGGTTCGACACTGATATGTGTGAACGGGCAGCGAATATATGCAGGAGGTTTAATAATGGCTAATTCAGATTTATGCAGAGAGGCGTTTGAGAAATTCATTTTAACTAAGTTCCGTTATTTTGAAAATGCATTAGAGAAAGATGGAGACGGAACATATTTCAATATGTCAGCCCAAAATTATTGGGAGGTATTTCAGGCGGGATGGAAAACGAGCCGGGAAAATATCGAAATAGAATTACCTGAAAATTTCACAATATCAGAGATTGAAAATAAAGAGCCTGATATTCAGGAACGCATGATGGCCCGCAATGAAACGATTAATGAAATACAGGAAATGTTAGAGCGGCAGGGGTTTAAAATTAAGGAGAACCATCATGGATATTATCGACGTAGCGAATGAATTAAATGAGCTGAATATATCTCATGCACTCCAGAACCGACCGCCAGCATTAACCAGTGTCAACGGGATGTGTCGCTGGTGTGAGACGGAGCCAGCAATACACGGTGCATTCTGTAGCCGGGAATGTGGGGAGGACTATGAGAAGAATAGGCGGAGAGATGGAACAAAAATACAGCCTGATATTAGCTGACCCACCTTGGCAATATAATAACGCAGCTAGCAATGGAGCCGCCAATAACCACTACGCTACCACCGATTTTTATTCTCTCACCCGACTTCCCATCGAAAAAATAGCCGCTGAAAACTCTGTGCTCTGCATGTGGTACACAGGGAATTTTGCATTGGAGGCAATCAAACTAGCTGAGGCGTGGGGATTCACGGTCAAGACTATGAAGCTGTTTACATGGGTGAAGTTGAACAAGCTGGCAATGGAACGCATAGACAAAGCCATTCAGGAAGAAAGGCTGCTCGACAGTTGGGATTTTATGGAGCTGCTCAATACTGAAACACGGATGAACGGCGGTAATTATACCCGCAGCAACTCAGAGGATGCGCTGATCGCCATCCGAGGCAACGGGCTGCCACGACAAAGTGCCAGTGTGAAACAGGTTATTTATTCGTGTCTGGGTGAACATTCACAGAAGCCGCGAGAGGTTCACTACAGGTTAGAGCAATTATACGGCGATGTCCCGCGCATTGAATTATTCGCCCGTGAGTCAGTCGATGGCTGGCATTCATGGGGGAATGAGTCACCTATAAACAATATCGAATTTATTAATGGAGTTAAATATGCAAGTACCAAAAATAGCAATATCGATACCCAGAACCACAGCAGAGAAAATTACTAATCCCGGTAGAAAAGTCCCAGATGAAATATTGGCAGATTTTGTCACCGATCTTGTTGTGGAGGGATTGCTGTCAATTAGTTTCCCTGAGTCAGATGTGAATATCACCATCACCGATGACTAGCGAATTCGAGAACGCAAGGAGGACAGTGGCAAGGGATTGCCTCAAAGAACTCAAGAGCCTACCCAAATACGACGATACCGCAGTCACCGCAATTCTCGATAAATACACACCCAAATTTAAACCACTCAACCATATGTGATTCAGCGCTAAATCAGTGCTGGTTTACTATGTTCGGTTGATTCAGAGGGAGATGAAAGATGGATAAGAAATTAATATCAAAAGACGAAGTGATGAAAAAGCTCGGCATCACTTCCCGACAAACACTATGGGATTACGAGAAGCGCAGGAAGTTCCCAAGACCAGTAAAACTCCGCCCTAAGGCCTACCTACGCAAGGATTTTTATAAGTGGATAGAAGATGGCGGTGTCAGTCAGTTATCTTCCTAAGATGCCACATCAATTTGTCAAAATAAATACCATACGCCTCACGCTGATCATCAATCCAATCGTGCTTGTTATAAATAGCCATTACCCCTCCAATCTCATGCCCCAGCATTTTTTCTATTACATGCGGGGCAACACCTTCCTCAGATAGGCGAGTCGCAAGCGACCTCCTGAAGTCATGTGCTCGCCATTTATCCATATCCAGACCATCCCTAATTCTTATTACATACCTGTTTGCTGCCGCTATAGAAATTGGTTCACGAATATCCTGCCCTGGGAAAAGAATATCTTTGTAGGTGATAAGAGCCTTATCAAGAAGCGGGCGAATGCCATCAAATATTGGCCTTCGTATTATTTTTTTAGTCTTACTGTGCTCGGAAGGAACTGTCCATATTTCATTTTCTAAGTCGAATTCTTGAATAGTGGCTAATCTAAGTTCTGACAACCGACATCCCCACAACATCACCATTTGGTGTAATAATTTATTAGATGTCGATGCTCGGCTTCTTTCTATGGCTAGCCAAATTTTAGCAAGCTCCTGATATGATAAAACCCGGTCGCCTATACTAGATCTTTCGCCAATATCTCTTGGGTTGATTTTCATTATTTGGCATGAGTCTATTAGTTGCCGCCTAATGCACCAGTTAATAGCTGATTTTAATTGAATAAATAATTTATGCGCTTTTTTAGGATTCTCTTTCTCGAACCCTGCAAATAAGTCAATCCACTCTCTAGATGTTATTTTCTCAATGTCTGTATTAGGAAATTTCCCAGATGTGTTTTTTATCACCATAGCATCATAGAGCGCCTGAGTTTTTGGTCTCAGTTGTGTATATACATATGTATCCGCCCAGTATTTAATGCAATCATCCAACGTTGTTATCTTTCTCTCTGTAGAGTCATTTAGTGTTCGAGGATCTACCCCTTGTTCAACGAGAATTTTTATTTCTACAGCTTTTGCCCTAGCGTCCCGCAATGAGATAGCCGGATATCGGCCTATACCAATTCTGTGTTGTTTGCCGCTAAATCTGTAACGGCACTGAAACGTGATCATCCCTTTGGGAGACACTCGGACGCTAAGTCCGTCGATATCTGTTATTTCAGGATTCCCCTGATATGGTTTACCATGTATAAAGCGTAATTTTGTGTCACTAAGAGCCATATCGTTTTGTACTCACAGAAATATTAATTTGTACTCATTCTGTACTTAATATTGCATGGACGAAACTAGACAGTAAAGGACACAATCAAACATTCAAAGCAAAATACAGTTAAATTTATTTTATAAAACCATTAAAATCATAAAGATAAACACCAATAACTTACGGAAAAAAACTTTGTCTACCGATAACAAACAACCATCATTCTACTTTCATGATTACGAAACTTTTGGTAAACACCCTGCCCTAGATCGTCCCGCTCAATTTGCAGGCGTTCGCACCGACAGTGATTTCAATATCATTGAAGAACCTTTAGTGGTGTATTGTGCTCCCTCTGACGATTATCTTCCTGATCCTGAGGCTGTCATGATCACAGGCATTACACCACAATTGGCCCTGAAAAAAGGCGTCAATGAGGCGGAGTTCGCTCGTCAAATCCATGCAGCATTCAGTAAACCGAATACGTGTATTCTTGGATATAACAATATTCGTTTTGATGACGAAGTCAGTCGCAACATTTTTTATCGTAATTTTTACGATCCTTACGCTTATAGTTGGCAAAAAGGTAATTCCCGCTGGGATCTTCTTGATGTATTACGTGCCTGCTATGCCTTGCGTCCAGAAGGTATTATCTGGCCAGAAAATGATGATGGTTTACCGAGTTTCAAGCTAGAACATCTGACAAAAGCCAACGGTATTGAACATACTCAGGCCCATGATGCTATGTCCGATGTTTATGCCACTATCGCAATGGCAAAGCTGGTAAAAAAAGCTCAGCCTCGCTTGTTTGATTACTTTTTCCAATTAAGAAACAAGCAGAAAATCAGCCATCAGATTGATATTCCGCAAATGAAACCTCTGGTTCATGTATCAGGTATGTTTGGTACGTTACGCAGTAATATCAGCCTTATTGCCCCCTTAGCATGGCATCCAACAAATCGTAACGCGGTGATCATGTGTGACCTGGCAGGCGATCTCACCCCATTATTGGAACTCAGTGCAGATGAGTTACGCGATCGTTTATACACCCGGCGTAATGAACTACAGCCAGGTCAAACTCCAGTCCCCATTAAATTAGTACATATCAATAAGTGCCCAATCATCGCACCAGAAAATACATTACGGCCAGCGGATACAGAACGAGTAGGATTAGATCGCAATCAATGCGAACAAAATTTAGCTATTTTGCGCAATCATCCTCAAATCAGAGAAAAAGTTGTTGAATTGTTTTCTCATCCGGAAGAATTTCCAGAATCTGATAATGTCGATACTAAGTTGTATAACGGCTTTTTCAGTGATGCCGATAAAACCGCAATGGAAATTATCCGAGAAACAGCCCCTCAAAATTTACCGGCATTGGATTTATCGTTCCAGGATGTACGCATTAAGGCACTCTTGTTTCGTTATCGCGCCAGAAACTATCCGGCAACTCTGGATTATGACGAACAACAATGCTGGTTACGTCATCGCCGAGATATTTTGACACAAGCAAGTATTAGTCAATATCTTGCAGAAATTGAAGCGCTTTTTGTGGAATATCAATCCGATGAAGAAAAATGCCGCCAGTTAAAAGCATTGGTTGATTATGCAGTTCAACTAGCTGAATAAAACTTCCACCCAATTTCCATTTTTTATGATAGAAAAAGACAACCCTTCAGGTTTTGTCTTTTTCTATTTATTCATTAAAACAAGTTAGTCGTGCTGGTGATCTATATTCTGACACCCACACTCTCCCACCCAATTTTTTAGTTTGGAGGTTTTGCCAATTCCCGGATTTAAGGTGTTGGTAGGATCAGTTATCTGATAGAACTGTTTGAGCTGTGGTTTAGCTTCATATAAATGACCCACATTGTGTTCAGCAGGATACTCAGCTCCACGTTGATTCAAAATTTCCAACATTTTTGCTTTCAGTGCGTAAACATCTGCACCCTTTTTGACAATATAATCCTGATGGAATACATGGCACATAAAATGACCATAATACAGCCGATGCACTAATGCTTCATTGATATCTTCAGGCAAGGTTTCAAACCATTCACGATCATTGCGTCGCAAAGCAATATCCAATGCCAGAATATCTTCCACTTCATTACTGTGAACGGCCTGATAACGAATAGCGGCCCCTGCGGCTGCAAAACGGTGTAAAAATGCTTTTGCTCCCTCTTCTGGCGTACAGGCAAAATATTCTCCCTCAGCCTGTTTAAAGTAGCTTTTCAACCACTCACTCGCTTCCTTAATACCTTTACCAGACATTTTCAGCATTAAATGATGTTCAAAACGATTTCGGTACTCTTTCAGACGAGCGGGCAAATGAGCAGGTAATAAACGGCTCAAGCCCTGCATGACACGGTCAGTAAAATGAGAAGGCAAAAACGGTACTTTACCCAATATGGCATCCATTCGCCCTTTCAGGCTGAAAAACATTGGCATTTTATCTGTGCCTAGTTTATCAATCATGACAAAAGTATCTTTTCCATACACTTCAGCAATATCAAAAATATCCCGATGTATGTATTCTCCGGCAACGGGCAAGTTCTCAAAATTTGACAGAATATGGCGGCGTAGCTCCGTCAGAACCTCAGGTTGATTCGTGCCAATATAATAAACCTGCGAAGATGATTCTGCCGGAAAAGTATCAAGGCGAACGGCAAAGACAACTAATTTACCCGCACAGCCAGAGGCTTCAAACAACCTTCGCTCATCGGCATTAAAACGTGATGGAGTTTCTGCATCAACATCCCTGACACGCTGTGAATATTCATGATCAGAAGCAGCTCTTTCAGTGTGCTCAATATCTTCGGCACGATAACGCTGTTCTTCCAGACAAGACAAAATAGTTTCAGGTTTATCACCTAATGCTATTCCCAAATGGTTAATGAGTTCAGCTTCACCTTTTTCATTAACGCGACCATATAGTGCCATTTCGGTATAAGCGGGTCCACGCTGAACCAGAGAACCCCCTGAATTATTACAGATCCCCCCAATAACAGAGGCACCAATACAGGATGAACCTATAACTGAATGAGGTTCGCGCCCCAACGGTTTCAATACTTTTTCCAGATGCCATAATGTACTGCCAGGAAAAGCAATAACTTGATTGGTAGATTGAAGTACCTGAATTTTATCCATCCGTAGGGTGCTTATGATGACGATATCACGGTCATAGTTATCGCCACTCGGTGTAGATCCTTCCGTTAATCCAGTATTAGCTGCCTGCATTAAGATAATTTTGTCAGCTTCAACACAGGCTTTGAAAACTTTCCACAGTTCCAATAGCGAGCCCGGAAACACAACCGCAAGGGCATTTCCTTGCCCGGAACGAAAACCTTTTCGATAACGTTCTGTTTTTCTGGGTTCAGTGAGGATATGGGAAGAACCAACGATATTGGTGAGAACAGCAATTAGTTGTTGATTTTGTGGGCTTTTAACATCATTCATAATAGTATTATTACCTTATGAGAACTTACCAGACAGGCTCTTGCTGAAATCAATCAGGTATGGCGAAATTATTATCTATTATACCCTTTCCATTACAATTTGTTGATTTCTTATCCATATTTCAACTTGGAATCTATTAAGCACTGACTGCATTTTAATGTTTTTCATGCAATAACTGCTTTTTACTATTTTTTTCAATTTCCTATTTTTTAAAATAAGTATCCCCCGGCATAGCCGGGGGTTTTTCATATGCGCCTATAAGGCTTTCTTACCAGCCGCGCCCTAACAGGCGCATCGCAATCTGACATTTGCATTCTATGGA